>JAHLFQ010000154.1 GCA_018883705.1 Candidatus Cellulosilyticum pullistercoris | reverse complement strand
CCACCTGGTACGGGTGTGATATATGAAGCTACTTCTTCACAACTTGCAAAGTCTACATCGCCACATAACTTACCTGTTTCATCGCGATTTATTCCTACATCAATAACAACTGCTCCTTTTTTTAGCTGATTTCCTTGAATCATTTTTGGAATCCCTACAGCTGCAATAACAATGTCTGCTTGCTTTAAATGCTCTGTTAAATTTTTTGTCTTAGAGTGACAAATAGTAACTGTACCATGTTCTCGTAATAAAAGCAAGCTTACAGGCTTACCAACAATATTGCTTCTACCCACTATAACACAATGTTTTCCTGCAATCTCAACATGACTCCTTTTAAGAAGTTCAATGACACCAGCAGGAGTACATGAAATAAATCCAGATAGTCCCACACAAAGTGCCCCAACATTTTGAGGATGAAAACCATCCACATCTTTTTTTGGATCAATTGCTAAAATCACTTTATTTTCATCCATATGTTTTGGAAGCGGTAATTGAACTAAAATTCCACTTACTGCTTCATCATGATTTAAAGTATCAATAAGTTCCAGTAATTCTTGTTCACTGGTTTCTTCTGGAAGTTCATAACTAAATGATTTAATACCTATATACTCACAAGCTGTCTTTTTATTTTTAACGTAAACCTGCGAAGCACTATTATTTCCTACTAATATAACTGCAAGACCTGGGAAAATCCCTTGTGCTTCTAACTTATTAACTTCTTCCTTTAATTCATCTTTAATTTGAGTTGCTATCATCTTACCATCAATTATTTGAGCCATAACTTTTCTCCCCTTGTCTATAAAATAATGAATAAATAATGATATCTATTAAAATAATCCAGTTACTATACCGTTAGAATTTATGTCAATCGCTTCAGCCGCTGGGATTTTCGGTAACCCTGGCATGGTCATCACATTACCGGTTAAAACAACAATAAATCCTGCACCTGCAGATATTCTAATTTCTTTAATCGTTGTTGTAAAACCCTCCGGCCTACCTAAAAGCTTGGCATCATCAGAAAAAGAATATTGATTTTTAGCCATACAAACAGGTAAATGACTCAATCCAAGTTCTTTAATTCTATTAAGTTCTTTCAGTGCCTTAGGTTCAAAAACAACTTCTTTGGCACCATAAATAGTCGTTGCAATTTTCTTGATTTTATCCTCTGTTGAAAGTGTGTCTTCATAAAGTGGTTTAAAGTGACTTATTTCATGATTAAGAACTGATAATACTTCTTGAGCTAACTCAATTCCCCCTTCCCCACCTTCTGCCCAAACATTAGCAAGGGCAAAGCGACAACCTTTTTCTTCACATACTTTTTTTACAAAAGCAATTTCTGCATCTGTATCACTTAAAAAAGTATTTAAAGTAACAATAACAGGTACACCAAAGGCTTGTATATTTTCAATGTGTTTTTCTAAGTTACAACTCCCTTGAGCTAATGCTTCTAAGTTTTCACTTTGTAAATCTGCTTTGGCTACCCCGCCGTTATACTTAAGTGCACGAATGGTTGTTACTAAAACAACCGCATCCGGTTTTAAATTTGCTTTACGACATTTAATATCAAAGAATTTTTCAGCCCCTAAATCCGCGCCAAAACCTGCTTCTGTAATCACAATGTCACCAAGTTTCAAAGCAAGATCTGTAGCCACAATACTATTACAACCATGAGCAATGTTTGCAAATGGGCCCCCATGCATGATAACAGGTGTATTTTCTAAAGTTTGTACAAGGTTAGGTTTGATAGCATCCTTTAGAAGTGTAGCCATAGCCCCTTGTGCATTTAAATCTCCTGCAGTTACAGGTTCTCCTTTATGATTATAAGCTACAATGATTTGACTAATCTTATGCTTAAGATCCTCAAGATCTGTTGCTAAACATAAAATAGCCATAATCTCTGATGCTACTGTAATCATAAAACCATCTTGTCTTGGCATCCCATTTAATGAACCACCAAGGCCTATAACAATGTCTCGAAGAGCACGGTCATTCATATCCACACATCTTTTCCAAGTAACGGTACGTACATCAATATTTAATGCATTACCTTGATGAATATGATTATCAAGCATTGCTGCTAATAAATTATTTGCAGCTCCAATGGCATGAATATCTCCTGTAAAGTGAAGATTTATATCTTCCATTGGAACAACTTGTGCATAACCGCCACCAGCGGCGCCACCTTTAATTCCCATACAAGGTCCTAAAGAAGGCTCTCTTAAAGCAATAATTGCATTTTCACCAAGTTTACATAGAGCCTGTCCGAGCCCAACTGTTACAGTAGTTTTTCCTTCACCTGCTGGGGTAGGATTTGTAGCAGTGACAAGTACTAATTTCCCTTTTGATTGATCTTTTACTTTGTCTATTAATTCATAAGAAAGCTTAGCTTTATATTTACCATATAGTTCAAGATCATCTGGCATTATACCTGCCTTCTTAGCAACTTCAGTAATAGGAAGCATGGTTGCTTCTTGAGCAATTTGAATATCTGTTTTCATAATGAACTCCTTTATCTATCGTTTATTTTATAAAACCTTTCTTGGCTTGCTACCTTCATCAGGTCCTACTACTCCTCTTGCTTCCAGTGCATCCATTAATCTAGCTGCACGATTAAATCCAATTCTAAAATAGCGTTGTAACATTGAGATTGAAAGCTTTTCTTTATCAGCTGCAAACTCAACTGCCTTTTCTAATAATTCATCAGCTTCTTCATCATCTGTACTTGCCGGTGCTGCAACATTTTCTAGAGTCTCCATAACAGACTTCTCATAATCCACTCGATCCGTTTTAATCGTATTTACAATACTTTCTACTTCCTGATCAGAAATGAACGCACCTTGAATACGAATTGGTTTTGATTCACCTACTGGATAAAAGAGCATATCCCCTTTTCCTAGTAATTTTTCAGCACCAACCATATCTAAAATCGTTCTAGAATCTGTTCCTGATGAAACTGCAAACGCTAGTCGAGATGGGATATTTGCTTTAATAACTCCAGTAATAACATCAACAGATGGTCTTTGTGTGGCAATCACAAGATGAATACCTGCCGCTCTAGCCATCTGAGCCAACCTACATATTGCATCTTCTACTTCTTTTGCACCTGTCATCATTAAATCTGCAAGCTCATCAATAATAATAACAATTTGTGGCAGTCGATCTCCCGCTAGCTCTTGTTTCTCATTATAACCTTTCATATCACGGACATTATTTTCTGCAAATAAATTATAACGTCTAGTCATCTCATTAACTGCCCAAAAGAGAGCGCCCGCTGCTTTTTTAGGATCTGTCACAACAGGTATTAATAAATGAGGAATCCCATTATAAATACTTAGTTCCACTACCTTTGGATCAATCATAATGAGTTTAACTTCTTGAGGCGTTGCTTTATATATAATACTAGTAATCAATGTATTAATACATACACTTTTACCAGACCCTGTAGCTCCTGCAATCAAAATATGTGGCATTTTACCGATGTCAGCAATGATTGGCTTTCCTGCAATATCTTTTCCTAAAGCAAACGCAAGTTTTGAAGGGAATGCTAAAAAACGATCCGAATCAATAACGTCTCGTAAATAGACAATTTCACTTGTTGCATTCGCAACCTCAATTCCTACCGCTGCTTTACCCGGAATAGGCGCTTCAATACGAATATTAGATGCTGCTAGATTTAATGCAATATCATCTGCTAAATTTACAATTTTACTTACTTTTACACCTTGTTTAGGTTGTAATTCATAACGAGTCACTGATGGCCCTCTATGTATCTGTGTTACTTTTGCTTCTACACCAAAACTTCCTAATGTTTCTTCTAATTTACGTGCATTGCTAAGTGACTTCTTAGAGGCCTCCTTATCTTGTTGAGTCGCTACCTTTTTTAGCAAACTCACTGGAGGTGCTTTATAAACAGGTACATCTCCTTCCGTTTCAAAAGAAATATGAGGCTGTTCTTTTACAATTTCATCATGTGTCATTTTATGTGTTGACTTAACAGATGTCAGAACATCTTCTGAAGAGCTATTTACCTTGCTTAATTGTAGAACATCTTCATCTTCATAAGATTGACTTGTTCCATCAAAAAATGCAATAGGTGCTTCTGCTACTTCTTGTGCCTGCTGATATTCTCTTTCAAGATTTTCCTCTTCTAAAATAGGTAATGCTTCTTGTGCAATAGTCTTAACTTTGCGTTCACGCTTAGGTTTTACCTTTAACTTCTTTTTATGTTTATACAACTCAATTTGATTAACAATTTGCTCATTAATCCATGAGAAGATTGGAAATTGTGTCAATAAGAGTAACCAAATTCCGTAAAGCACAACTAATAAAATATAACTTCCATATAGCCCCAGAAGTGTTAAAGTAACTCTTGCAATCATTGCACCAATATAGCCCCCATTTTGCCAACTTGCACTTTCTAAATAGCTTAAACTTAGAAGTGAAAGAGACGTATCATCTCCATAACTTAGTAAATGAAAAAATACAACTAGCATAAAGATAAACGAAAGGCCATAAATAAGCAGTCGATAAAACTTATCAAAAGAGCCTTGCATATAGAAGATTCCTAAAATAATAGCACCAAATGGAACAATATAACCACCTATCCCAAATAGCCCCACAAAAACTTGTTTAAGGAGCTGACCAAATAGCCCTGACTTCACAGAAAAGATTCCAATAGTAACCAATAATCCAATTCCAATCATAGAAAGTCCTATAATTTCTTTAGAAACCGATGAGGAGATTGTTTGAGATTTCTTAGCTATCCGAGTTCTTTTCTTAGTCACTCCCTTTTTCTTTCCTTCTCCTTTATTCATTTGTTAATTAACCCTTTCACTTTATCTCTCATTTTCTGTTTTTAAAAATAGATGCATGCTTTTATACATGCATCTATTATTATATCATTGACAAGCTTGTTTGATAAGTGTATTTTCAAGCAATTTGCCAGGTTGCATATCTGCTCTTAAAAAGTCTTGAGGATTTGTCGAATAAATACGTTCTAAAATATAGCCTTCTGCAGTTTTACAGGCTAATATCTCAACACCGTTATATTCAAGTTGTTCATACTCTACAGGTAAGTCTAACCCATATATGGGTGCAATAGAATACATCATACTGTTTCACCTTGATTCTTTTTTTCATTTTCATCAATAAGTTCATATAATTTATTCATAGCTTCAGTTAAACCACCTACTTCGTCAATGATTTTTTCATCAACAGCTTGTTGTCCAACTAAAATTGTACCAACATCCATAGCAAGTTTGCCTACCGCTAGCATAAGTTCACGGAAACGGTCTTCTGAAATATGAGAATTTTTAGCCACAAAAGCTACTATACGCTCCTGCATCTGGTCAAAAAACTCAAAAGTTTGCTGGACACCAATTACTGTACCATTCATTCTCACAGGATGTATGGTCATACTAGCAGTTGGTGTGATAAAAGAATAATCACTAGAAACTGAGATAGGCACACCTATAGAATGTGCCCCACCTAAAACAAGAGATACCGTAGGTTTATTAATAGACGCGATAAGCTCTGCTAAAGCAAGCCCTGCTTCTACATCCCCTCCCACCGTATTTAAAATAATAAGAACCCCCTTCACTTTAGGATCGTCACATAGTCCAACAATTTGTGGTATTAAATGCTCATATTTAGTTGTTTTATTTTGAGGTGGCAAGCTCATATGTCCTTCTACTTGTCCAATAATAGTAATACAATGTATCGGACTTTGTCCATTTTTACCTGTCACTGATACCTGTCCAAACTCCTTAATACTATTTGCCATATCTGCTTCATTAGCTGGCGGATTATTAGAAGGTGGTGTTGATGTTCCTTGATTTAAAAAGACATGAGGTATGCATCCATTTTTCATATCATTTGCTCCTTTCACATTTAATTAGTGTTAGTATGCAAAAAGTAAAAAGGATTCATACCTCATTTATCATAATTCTAATATAACCAATTATTTACGTCATGCTTATAGATGAAATTCATCATGGAGTACATCGATTGCCTTTGCCACATGTTCCTCTTTAATTAAACAGGCAATTGTTGTTAATGAGTCTGCTGTTTGGTAAATTTCAATATGTTCTTTACTTAAAGCTCTTACAATCCGAGCCATAACACCAGGTACACCTGTCATGCGTTCACCAATAACAGTCACTTTGGCACAATTCGGTAATACTTCATAAGAATAACCTTGCTTTTCTAAAAGGCATTTAAGTGCTTTTTCATCAGCCTCATCTATCGTAAATACTTTATCATTTGGAAAAATATTAATTAAATCAATACTAATACCAGCATTAGCAATAATACCTAATAAATCATCCAGCTCGCTTACTTTATGACGAATTGTAAATTGAGTACGATGATAGCGGTGTGCGACGCTTGTAATAACTTTATGATGATGCTTTTCTTTATTAATAAAAGACTCAACATTTTGTAAAATATAAGTTCCTTTTTCGTCACTAAATGTATTTTTAATCACTAATGGAATGCCTGCTCGCATAGCATATTCTACAGCACGTGGATGGATAACCTTTGCCCCACTATCTGCCATTTGAAAAACTTCTGTATAACTGATTGCAGGAATAATCTTAGCCTTACCACATATATTAGGGTCCGCTGTCATAATGCCATCTACATCTGTATAAATTTCAATACGCTCAGCTTTTAGACTTGCACCTAACATTGCTGCAGAGGTATCACTGCCTCCTCTTCCTAGCGTTGTGATATTTCCATCCTTTGTCATTCCTTGAAAACCTGCTACTACTGGAATAATTCCTGCTTCCAGTGCTGCTAATAATCCCTCTGGTTTTGCACATAATAAGTCAGCTTTCTGATAATAATTATCTGTGATAATTCCAGCTTGACCTCCTGTAAATGCTTGTGCTTTTAAACCTTCTTTTTCGAGAAGGGTAGTCATCGTTACTGCAGAGATAATTTCTCCACAAGATAAAAGCATATCAGAAGAATGAGGTGACATCTCTCCTGCTGTTTCTGAAACAAATTCAATTAATGTGTCTGTCGCATAAGGTGCACCTTTTCTTCCTATTGCTGAAACAACTACAACAGGCATTACACCTGACTCAACTGCTTTTTTTATCTTTTGAACTACTTTATTTCTACTTTCACTAGTGGCAACTGAAGTACCACCAAATTTTTGAACAATGATGTGCATGTCATGATGTCCTTTCAAAATAATAATTCTAATTATATATATTAAAAAACACTTCAAAGTAGAAGCATCCAAGCATTTCTTACTATATGTTCTCAGTTTAGCCTAAATATTGTTCTAAGGCTCTGGCTAATTGATCTGGACATGATGTCCCTTTTCCTCTGCAATCAATACCTTTTAATTTTTGAATTGCATCCTCTACTTTGAATCCTTGAATTAATGCCGTGATACCGTGTGTATTTCCTGGACATCCATTTACAAATTCAACCTCTTCTATTATGCCATCCTTAATTTCAAAATGTATTTCTGATGCACAAACACCCTTTGTTTTATAAACTTCCATCTGTTTTCCTCCTTTAGTATGTGTTATAATAACCCTTAGTATTATCAATGTATATATTATCAAAACGATATAAAACGGTCAAGTTCATGAAAATCAATGGATTGACCGTTTTTCTTATTGAACCTATTTTAGGATTTTCATTCGTATAGATAACATTATGAGTACAAAAA
>JAHLFQ010000153.1 GCA_018883705.1 Candidatus Cellulosilyticum pullistercoris | reverse complement strand
GAATCGAGTACTTCTCTTGCATAAACATCTAAAATTTCAATATATCCCTTCATGCCTAAACCTCCGTTTTGATTAATACTTTTCCAATGTATTTTTGCCATAGAATAGAAATTTTATGTATAAAATCATTTTATATCTATTAGCTTAAATAAAATAGCCTATACCTCCAATGAGGTATAGGCTTCTTTTTTATAAAAAAGTTGTATCAAATAGATTCAAACGTCTTTGTCACTATTTGAAAAAATTCATTTTAAAGTACTTTAATTGAAATGGGAAGTGGGTAGCTAATCCATTCCCACTACGTTTTGATTGTCAATCATTTTTGGATGGTTATGTTATAAGTTGTCGTTTAAAATTGCTTTCTGCTAGAAAAATCATAGATTCTTTATGTGTTTGTGTGTAATAGTATGTTTTCCTATGCCTAACGACTTTTACTTGCCCATTAACTTAAATGTTTGTGTGTAATAATATGCTATTAACCTAATGGATTATTTTACAAGTAAAGATTCACCAGTCATTTCTGCTGGTTTTTCCATACCCATCATTTCAAGTAAAGTTGGTGCAATATCAGCAAGTTTTCCACCTTCTCTAAGTGTTACACCTTCTTTATAGTTTACAAGTACAAATGGTACTGGATTTGTAGTATGTGCTGTAAATGCTTCACCATTTGTGTAGTCAATCATTTGTTCAGCATTACCATGGTCTGCACAAATAAACGCATAACCATTTGTTTCTTCAATTGCTTTAATGACTTTACCAACTGCAGTATCTACAGCTTCGATTGCTTTTTCTGCAGCTTCTAAGTTTCCAGTATGACCAACCATATCTGGGTTAGCAAAGTTACAGATAATCACATCATATTTACCTGAACGAATCGCAGCATCTAATTTATCAGATACTTCTGGTACGCTCATTTCTGGTTGAAGGTCATAAGTTGCAACTTTTGGAGAAGCAACTAAGATTCTTTCTTCTCCTTCATTTGGTTCTTCTTCACCACCATTAAAGAAGAATGTTACGTGAGCATATTTTTCTGTTTCAGCAATACGAAGTTGAGTCTTACCATTTTTAGCTAAGAATTCACCAAATGTATTAGTAAGTTCTTCTGGAACAAAACATACTTCTGTATTTGGAATGGTAATATCGTATTGAGTAAATGTAGTGAATGCTGCACTAATTCTTTCTCTTTCAAAACCGTCAAATTCTGGATCACAGAATACACGAGTCATTTCACGTGCACGGTCTGGTCTAAAGTTAAAGAAGATGATACTATCTTCTGGTTTAATTTTACCAATTGCTTCGTCGTTTTCTGTGATAACAGTTGGTACAACGAATTCATCATGTTTATCATTTGCATATGAATCTGCAATTGCTTGTACTGGATCAGTAGCCTTAGCACCTTTACCAAGTGCAATTGCATTATAAGCTTCTTCTACACGTTCCCATCTATTGTCACGGTCCATTGCATAATAACGACCAGAAATAGAGGCTACTTTACCTACACCGATTTCATTCATTTTAGCAACTAATTGCTCCATGAATCCTTTAGCAGATGCAGGAGGTGTATCACGTCCATCTAAGAACGCATGTACATAGACTTTAGAAAGTCCTTCTTTCTTTGCCATCTCTAATAATCCATAAAGATGTTCAATATGACTGTGAACACCACCATCTGATAAAAGACCAAATAAGTGAAGTGCACTGTCGTTTTCTTTGCAAACGTTCATTGCTTTTACTAAAGCAGCGTTTTTAAAGAAGTCGCCATCTTGAATAGCTTTTGTAATACTTGTTAGTTGTTGGTAGACAATACGTCCAGCACCCATGTTAAGGTGACCAACTTCTGAGTTACCCATTTGCCCATCTGGAAGTCCTACAGCCATACCACTTGCATAGCCTTTTACTGTAGGATATTTTTTCATAATGGCATCAAGATTAGGTTTTTTAGCCCCTGCAATTGCATTGGCTTCATTCTTATCATTGATTCCAAAACCATCCAAGATGAGTAATAATGTTGTTTGTTTACTCATTTTTGTTCTCCTATCTTAATTTTAGTAATTAACGATTGAAGTAAATTCTTCTTTAAGAGAAGCGCCACCAACAAGGCCTCCATCAATGTTGCCCATGTTGAATAATTCATTAGCATTACCAGCATTTACAGATCCGCCGTATTGTACGCGTACTGCGTCCGCAACTTCTTGACCATAAACTTCAGCAATAACTTCTCTAATTGCTTTACATACTTCTTCTGCTTGAGCTGAAGTAGCTGTTTTACCTGTTCCGATAGCCCAAATTGGTTCATAAGCGATAACTACATTTTTAACGTCATCTGCTTTAACGTCTTTGAGTGCAATTTTTGTTTGAAGACGCACAAGGTCAATAGTAATGCCTTGTTCTCTTTCTTCTAAACTTTCACCAACACAAATAATTGGTACTAAGTTATGTTCAATAGCTTTTAAAACTTTTTTGTTAACTGTTTCATCAGTTTCAGCGAAGTATTGTCTTCTTTCTGAATGACCAAGTACAACATATTTAACACCAAGTTCTACTAGCATATCTGGTGCGATTTCACCTGTGAAAGCACCTTTTTCTTCAAAGTGCATGTTTTGTGCACCTACACCAATGTTTGTACCTTTTACAGCTTCAAGTACTGCTGGAAGGCAAACAAAAGGTGGACATACTACAACTTCTACGTCTGTCGTATTAATTTTATCTTTTAATGAATTAATAAGTTCTACCGCTGAAGTTGGAGTCATATTCATTTTCCAATTCCCTGCTACAATTTTCTTACGCATATAGAAACACTCCTTTAGTTTAATATCACTTAAGTTACAGCTATTGGCGTAGCCTAGCCTTAAGTTTATTTTTATCATATATCAGTATGTCTCATGACCCTACTGCCATATAATCCCTTATTCCATATAACTACTATTAGTTTATACTACTTATTTGTTATCAGCTGCTGCTACACCTGGAAGTTCTTTTCCTTCTAAGAACTCTAAGCTTGCTCCACCACCTGTAGAGATGTGGCTCATTTTATCAGCAAAACCAAGACGTTTAACAGCATTTACAGAG
>JAHLFQ010000152.1 GCA_018883705.1 Candidatus Cellulosilyticum pullistercoris | reverse complement strand
AAATAATGGTCTACCTTCACCTAATATCGTTGGGATGATTCCAATGATATACTCATCAATAATATCAGCTTTAAGAAAAGCATCAATTAATATACCACCACCAAAGAGGAAAACATCTTTTCCTTCTTTTTTGCATTCAGCTAGTATAATGCTGCAAATATCACCATTAATAAAACGAATATTTTCAGTATCTACTAAGGATTCAGAGGTTGCAACATAAACAGTTTTATCTTTAAAATCTTCAAGAAAACCTTGGTCATAACATCTTTTACCCATAACAACAATATCAATACCTTCGAGAAATTTATTGTAATCCCATTTATTTGCTGTATTTAGATCTGTATTGCCATCACCTTTAATCCAGTCAAAACCACCTTGTGTATCAGCAATGTAACCATCTAAACTCATTGCTAGATTAAGTATGATTTTTCTTTTTTTCATCATAAAGCCTCCAAGTTTTATCATATTTATATCTTATTTTGGGATATAAGATATGTTATTAGTCTGGTAAATAATCATAGCACGCACTACCAAAAAATGGGAGAATGATGAGTATAAAATAAAGAAAAAGCTGTACTCGAAAGAGATACCAAGCAAGAGCTTATGTCATATGTTGAAAAATCTTCATATGAGGTAAAAGATACACAGATATATGAATACAAAATTATATATAATTTAGAAATTAAATTTCTGAGCATTTTTATAAAAAAAGTACTAGACGAATCGCTTAGTATCTGCTATTATAAACAAGTACCAGATGAGCGGGCGTGGCGGAATTGGCAGACGCACTAGACTTAGGATCTAGCGCCGCGAGGTGTAAGGGTTCGACTCCCTTCGCCCGCATCACGTATAAGGTTGCAAACTTAGTTTGCAGCCTTTTTTTGTAAGTGAGAAGGTGATGTATATCGGCTTCTTTCATATTGTGACAACAACATACAAAGCCCCATTTATTGACTCGTAATAAGAGCAATAGATGGGGTTTTGTGTATATAAAATTAAATTTTTGAAAAGTAACAAAGCCCTACTAATAAAAATAGATAGAAAATAAAATATAGCAATAAAAATTAAAACAAGATAAGTTATATTTGGATAAATAGTACAATGAATGAGACGATAAAAGAGAAAATAAGGAGTAAAATAGATATATAAACTATTTATACCAAGGGGGAAGGTTAAATGAAATATATGAAGGGGCGTGTAGAAGATATCAAAATAACATACATTGGTGGAGGCTCAAGGGGATGGGCTTGGCAGTTAATGAGTGATTTGGCGAAAGAAGAACAGTTAAATGGGACTGTAAAGCTCTATGATATTGACTATGAAGCAGCACGACAGAATATGATGATTGGTAACGGGCTTAAAGTAAGAGAAGATGTGAAGAGTAAGTGGGATTATCAAGCAGTAGCTACTTTAGATGAAGCATTACAAGATGCAGACTTTGTTATTATTTCCATCTTACCAGGTACCTTTAATGAAATGGCCTCAGATGTCCATGCACCTGAGAAATATGGTATTTATCAAGCTGTGGGGGATACAGTAGGACCTGGCGGTATTGTAAGAGGTCTGCGTACTGTTCCTATGTTTATAGAGATTGCAAAAGCCATAGAAGCTAATTGCCCTAAGGCGTGGGTTATTAATTATACTAATCCTATGTCATTATGTGTGAAAACACTTTATGAAGCATTTCCACAAATTAAGGCGTTTGGATGTTGTCATGAAGTCTTTAATACACAAGAACTACTTGCAGCAGCCTTAGAAGATATGGAAGGTATAAAGGACGTTACAAGAGAAGAAATAAAGGTAAATGTACTAGGGATTAATCATTTTACATGGCTAGATAAGGCATCTTATAAAAGTATAGATTTACTTCCTATTTATAAGGCATTTGTAGATAAGTATTATATTTCAGGATTTGAAAAAGAGAAAGCAGGTCATTGGATGAATGATCATTTCTCATCTTGTAATAGAGTGAAGTTTGACTTATTTAAAAGGTATGGACTTATTGCAGCAGCAGGAGATAGACATTTAGCAGAGTTTATGCAAGGCAATTGGTATATTGAGAATCCTGCACAAGTAATGGAGTGGAAATATTCCCTAACACCTGTAAGTTGGCGTAAAGAAGATCTAAAGGAGCGTCTTGCAAAAAGTGAGCGATTAGTAAAGGGTGAGGAGCAATTTGAATTAGTAGATACAGGAGAAGAAGGGGTAAGGCAAATCAAAGCTATTGTGGGATTAGGAGATTTAGTAACCAATGTTAACTTACCTAACAAGGGGCAAGTGGCTAATTTACCATTAGGAGCTGTTGTAGAAACGAATGCGGTCTTTAGAAGAGATGAAGTGGTACCTGTCTTAGCAGGAAGTTTACCAGCGGGGATAGCAAGTATAGCAGCAAGACATATTGCCAATGTACAAATGACCTTAGAAGCAGCTATGGAAAAAGATAAAGAAAAAGCATTTCTTGCCTTCATAAATGACCCACTTGTATCTATTGGAGTAGAAGATGCAAGTGAACTTTTAACTGAGATGTTAAGTAATACAGCTTCTTATTTAGAAGGTTGGGAGATTTAAATAGTCATTATGATATAATAAATAGGCACTCTATTTTTTAGTAGAGTGCTTATTTATGTTCATAAAAAGATATAAAAAGAGAATTTACGATTAAAAACATAAGAAACATAAAAACTTGAATCAATAATAAGCTATGTATAATATGATAGAATAGGGAGGGTTCAAGAAATCAGTTTGAATAAGAAAAGGAGTATAGAAATGAATTTTCTTGGAAATCTATTATGGTTTTTATTTGGTGGTTTTTGGATAGGTATAGGCTGGATGATGGCAGGATGTTTATGGTGCATATCTCTTGTAGGTATTCCAATTGGTGTGCAGTGTTTTAAATTTGCGGGCTTAGCTTTCTTTCCTTTTGGAAAAGAAGTGACTTATGGTGGAGGTGCCATTTCGCTTATTTGTAATATCTTATGGCTTGTAATAAGTGGTATTCCACTAGCAATAGAAGCTGCCATTATCGGATGTATTTTTTGTATAACCATTATAGGGATTCCATTTGGATTACAATGTTTTAAAATTGCAAAGTTAGCACTATTACCATTTGGTGCAAGGATAAATTAAAGAATAAAATAAGTTTAAAATCGAATGATATTAGAATACGGAGTGAGACAGTATTCAATTAACAAGCAGTTTTTATTAAGAGTAGGAACAATTTACAGGTTGTAGTTTTAGGTAATTTATAGTATCATTCAATATAGTATGTAAGGAAATTACGGATTTCGCTTATAAATTTAATATAGATTGTAGAGGTAATCATCATAGAAAGTGTATTATTTAATCAACTAGAAATATCAGAAGAAATTATTAGAGCGGCTCAAGACATGGGGTTTGAAGAAACCACACCTATTCAGGCAAAGGCAATTCCAGTTATTTTAGAAGGAAGAGATATTATTGCTCAAGCACCAACAGGAACAGGTAAAACTTGTGCGTTCGGAATTCCAGCTCTAGAGGGAGTTGACACAAGAAAACATAATGTTCAGGTATTAATCCTTTGTCCAACACGTGAACTTGTTATTCAAGTTGCAGAAGAATTAACTGCACTTGCAAAATACAAAAAAGATATTCGCATCTTACCAATCTATGGAGGCCAACAAATTGAGCGTCAAATCAAGGCTCTTAGAAAAAAACCACAAATCATTGTAGGAACTCCAGGTAGAATCATGGATCACCTAAGAAGAGAAACTCTTAAGTTAGAAGATCTTAACAAAATCATTCTTGATGAAGCAGATGAGATGCTTAACATGGGCTTCAGAGAAGATATTGATATCATTTTAGAAAGCGTACCAGAAGTACGTCAATTCATCCTATTCTCAGCAACTTTAGCGCCAGCTATTTTAGAAATTGCTAATAAATATCAAAACAATCCACAAACCATTAATGTCGTACACAAAGCTTTAACAGTACCAACTATTGAACAATATTATTTAGAGGTAAGAGAACACAATAAAGTTGAAGTATTATCTCGTTTAATTGATGCAAACAACTTCAAACTTTCAGTTGTTTTCTGTAATACTAAAAAACGTGTAGATGATCTTTGCAAAGATCTTCAAGCAAGAGGATATAGTGCAGAATCGTTACATGGAGATATGAAACAACTTCAAAGAGATAATGTTATGTCTCGTTTTAGAAATGGCTTAATTGATATTCTGATTGCTACAGATGTTGCAGCACGAGGGATTGATGTTGATGATGTAGAAGCAGTATTTAACTATGACGTACCAAGTGATGAAGAATACTATGTTCACCGTATTGGTAGAACAGGTCGTGCCAATAGACAAGGTGTATCTTATACATTTGCGGCAGGTAAGGAACTTGTTAAATTAAGAGACATTCAACGTTATACCAAATCAAAAATCAAATGTATTAAACCACCATCAATTGAAGATATTCAAGAAAACAAACTTTCTGGTATCATTGATGAGGTAAAAGAAGTACTTCATGAAGGTAAATTAACTCACTACATTAGCCATATAGAAAAACTTTTAGAAGAAGTAGGAGATGTAAATGACGAAGATTTCTCAACTTCTCTTGAAGTAGCAGCAGCATTCTTAAAAATGGCAATGGATAAATTAGTAATGGGTGCGTCTGCAGATGTTTCTGATGAAGAATTAACTAGAAGCAGTCACTATGACTTAAACAAAATAGATGGAGACATGGTAAGATTATTCATTAATCTTGGACGTAAAGATAATATTCAAGTATCTGACCTTGTTAAATTCATTGCATCAACAAGTGGCATCAGAGGAAAAGAAATTGGTCGTGTAGATATGCTTGAAAAATTCTCATTCTTTGAAGTACCAAAGAAACATTTAGATGATGTCATGACTAATTTAATTGGCGAATCATTAAAAGGTAGACGTGTAAATATTGAAGTTGCTAACAGAAAACAAGATGGTAGAAGTCATCAAGTAGGACGTGGTCAATCTAGACGTCAAGAAGGTGGAAGACGCCAAGAAAGTGGAAGATCTAACTATAGATCAAATAATAGATATAAAGAAAATAACTAATAGAAAAGTAGATGAGACATAAGGTTTATAAACCTAGTGTTTCATCTCTTTTTATTTTAAAAATTAAACATTTATATAAGAAAAATTTTATAATGCCTAACCATCATTTTATTTTGTTAAATTTTTTATCCTATAGTTCTTGTTTTTTTAACATATACTAATCCTATTAAGGAAAGGAGCATTTATATGAAATCAGGTACTAAATGGATAATAGGCATCATTGTAATTATCGTTATTATATTTGGATGGGGAATTATGAGTTATAATGGACTTGTAAGTTCAGAACAACAAGTCGATACGGCAAAATCAAATATTGATACGCAGCTTCAACGCCGATCAGATTTAATTCCTAATTTAGTCAGTACTGTAAAAGGATATGCGGGTCAAGAAAAAGAAATCTTTACAGATATTGCAAATGCAAGGGCTCAGTTAGCTGGAGCAGGTACTGTTCCAGAACAAGCAAATGCAAATGCGGCACTTTCAAATGCTTTATCTAGATTACTCTTGATTGTTGAAAATTATCCAGAGCTTAAGTCTAATCAAAACTTCCAAGATTTATCTATTCAGTTAGAAGGAACAGAAAATCGTATTGCTATTGCAAGGCAGGATTATAACACAGCAGTAACCAATTATAATACTAAGAGAAGAAGATTTCCAACCAATATTATAGGAAACTTATTTGGCTTTGAAGCAAGAGAGTATTTTGAGGCGAGTACTGGTGCAGAAAAAGTACCAGTAGTGGATTTTAATTATTAAGAATGAAAAATATTAGGGATTTTAGGCGATATTCTTCTCTTATATTAATCGTTATACTTTTAATTGGTACATTTTCAGTTAGCGCAGCTATTAGGTATCCGTCCCCAACAAGTAACAAATATTTAAATGATTATGCAGGGATAGTTGATGAAAGTAGTAGTAAGCAAATTATTGCATTAGGAAATGAATTAGAAAGACAAACAGGTGCTCAAGCTATAATTGTTACAATCGATAGTTTAGAGGGAGTACCTATTGAAGATTATGCTAATGGTCTCTTTAGGAAGTGGGGCATTGGACAAAAAAATAAAGATAATGGCCTGCTGATTTTACTAGCAGTTAAGGATAAAACATGGCGTGTAGAAGTGGGACGAGGATTAGAAGGCAGATTACCAGATGCACTCACTAATCGCGTCATGGTTGAATTAGGAAAAGATCATTTTATAGCAGGTGAATATGGTTTGGGATTAACTAAGACATATAGTGTATTTTGTGATGAGATTGCCACAGAGTATGGCGTTACACTAACGCATTCACTTCATGTAAGGTTACCTGTTCAAAATCATACCTCTACACAGCATAGAAGTAGTCTCCCATATTTTTTAATAATAGGTCTATTAGTTATAGATTTATTATTTAATAGAGGTAGATTGATAGGATTTATAGGACAAATGATCTTTTGGAGTAGTTTGTCAGGTGGAAATAGAAATGGGAGAGGTGGACCAGGCGGAGGAGGCGGCTTTGGTGGTTTTGGAGGCGGTTCCTCTAATGGTGGAGGCTCGTCAGGTGGATGGTAAATATTAATAAAAAGCTCTTATATCATATAACGTATAAGAGCCTTTTATTATGTTTATTTACTTTCTATCCCAAAGAGTGAAGGTAATATTAACACCATTCATAAGTTGGTTTTGACTAGGTATAGCTTGTACACATTTAAAGTTATGTTCATAAGGTGGGAATGAAGTATCCCCTTCTACTACCTTATCTACTAAAGTAAGATACAGGTGGTCAGCATATGGTAAAAAGGCTCTATAGATTTCACCACCTCCAATAATAAAGCTATTAGGCAGCGTATAGCAGAGCTTAAGGGCCTCTTCGAAGCTATGCAAGACTTCCACATGCTTATGAGTAAAGGTAGTGTCTCTAGTAAGCACAATATTTCTACGATTAGGAAGAGGATATCCAATGCTTTCAAAGGTTTTACGACCCATAATAACAGGATAGCCGGTAGTTACTTTCTTGAAATATTTAAGGTCTTCAGGAATGTGCCAAGGCATTTGATTATGAATGCCTATTTGACGATTTTTACTAATAGCGGCAATTAGATTAATCATATCTCTCTCCTTTATAAGTGAATTGTTGTATAATGAAATAGACATATATTTTGAAGCTATAGGTTTTAATGTTTATAAATGATATTTAAACTTTAAGTAGAAAGATAAGAGGAAAATAAAGTGGAAGCAAAATTAAATGTAGTTGTATTAAGTCACACACCAGAATTTGAACAAAATATTGTAAGAGGCGCTAGACTATGCTATAGCTCAGCAAGTATTGAAGAACTAAGAGACAAAGTAACACCAGAGAATGCAGAGAAGTTTCTAAATATGATTTTAGAAGTTGGACATGGCTCAATCTTAGAGCATAGTAGTATTACTTTTGGGATAGAAGGGGTTAGTAGGTCTTTAACTCATCAATTAGTGAGACATAGAGTTGGGTCAAGTTACTCTCAAAAATCACAACGTTATGTAAGTGAAGGTCAATTTGAATATATTATACCAAAACCTATTGCAAAATATGATTATCTTAAAGAAGATTATATTAGATGTATGGAACGCTTACAAGAAGACTATAATCAAATAACATATGGTTTATTAATGGAACAAATCAAAGAGTATCTCGCGCAAGGTCATACAAATGAGAAATTAGAAGAAGCGATTGCTAGTGAATGTTCTAGAGAAGAAGTGATTCAGATTTTTAAAGAAAGTGATAAGAAACTCTACTCAAAATTTGAAAAAATAGCTATTGAGAATGCACGTTATGTACTACCTAATGCGTGTGAAACAAAAATTCAAGTAACGATGAATGTAAGAGCTTTATTTAATTTCTTTAAAGAGCGCCTTTGTGATAGAGCGCAAGAAGAAATTAGAGATATGGCATTTGAAATGTGGAAAGCGTGTATGGAGATTGCACCAACTATTTTTAAATATGCAGTACCAACTTGCGTTCATGGTAAATGTAAGGAAGGTAGTATGAGTTGTGGTAAAATGCTTTACTATAAGCAAAAACATGGAGAACTTATTAAACATTATGAAATGCTAAAATCACAAAAGTAAAATTTAATCTTATAAATATTAAGCGATAATGGGATTAAATAATAAGTTTACAGCTAATAATCATTGAGTAGAACCAATGATTATTGATGATATTTTTTAAATATATTTTGAAAAGTAAATAATTATTAAATTAAACAAATTAGCTTGATTTTATTTAGAATTTATGATAAACTATACACGTAAGTTAAAATATTGAAACAAAAACGAAGATAGGCCTCTTGTAACAAAATTAGGCAAGACCGAAGAGCGTTTTGCGTAGCAGTGTTTTAGCAATAAATTATTTTAAAGGAGGCCGCTTAACATGACAGGTAAAGTTAAATGGTTCAATGCAGAAAAAGGTTTCGGATTTATCGAAAGAGAAGGTGGAGATGACATTTTCGTACACTTCACAGCTATCCAAGGAGATGGATTCAAAACATTAGAAGAAGGTCAAGAAGTTGAATTCGAAATCGTTGAAGGAAACAGAGGACCACAAGCTGCTAACGTTGTAAAACACTAATCATTAGTAAATATAAGGTGATGCCATTAGGCATCGCCTTTTTTGATGTATAAAATTTTAATTAAATAGAAACCATCATTATTTAGATGCCTAAAATAGCGGGATATATTATATTTTAAAAATGAAAATATTATAAATGTTATTGAAAAAAATGAAAAAATGTGATAAAATTTTAGTGTTAATAAATTAACGATGTAACTTAGCAATTAATAAATCTCAAACAAATTAGGAGGGATTAGAATGGCAAGATTTACATTACCAAGGGATATTTATTTTGGATCAGGTGCAATTAATGAACTTAAGAATTTAAAAGGACGTAAAAAAGCCATTGTGATAACAGGTGGCAGCTCTATGAAGAAAGGTGGCTTTCTACAACGTGTTGAGGATGTTTTAAAAGAGACAGGTCTTGAAGTATTACTATTTGAAGGTGTAGAACCAGACCCATCTATTGAAACTGTTTTTCGCGGTGCTAAAGTCATGCAAGAGTTTGAGCCAGATGTTATTGTATCAATTGGTGGGGGGTCACCTATTGATGCAGCAAAAGCTATGTGGGTATTTTATGAACATCCAGAGCTTACTTTTGATGATATCAAAGATCCATTTTCTATACCACAGCTTAGAAAGAAAGCTATTTTCGTAGCGATTCCATCAACAAGTGGAACAGCCACAGAAGTTACAGCTTTCTCTGTTATTACAGATTACAGTACGCATATTAAATATCCACTTGCCGATTTTGAAATCACTCCTGATATTGCTATTTTAGATACTGACATTCCTTTGACTATGCCACAGAAATTAACGGCGCATACAGGAATGGATGCACTGACTCATGCTATTGAAGCTTATGTAGCAACAGCACGTTCACCATTTTCTGATCCATTAGCATTAAAGGCAATTTCTGATATTTATGATAGCATTATAGATTCTTATAATAATAATGTTGAAGCAAGAGGTAAAATGCACATCGCACAGTGTTTAGCAGGTATGGCATTTTCTAATGCACTTCTAGGTATTGTACATAGTCTTGCGCATAAAGTGGGTGCACAATATGATATTCCTCATGGTTGCTGTAACGCGATTATGCTTCCTTATGTGATTCAGTATAATTCAAAGGTCTGCATGGAACGTTTTGCTGATATTGCAAGGATGCTTGGTCTTCCAGGTGGTACAGATAAACAACTTACAGATTCTTTAGTTACTTCTATCCGTACATTAAACGATAAGCTTAATATACCAAATAGCTATAAAGCGTACGGTGTACCAGAAGATCAATTTAAAGCAACATTAGATTTTATTGCAGAGAATGCGGTATTAGATCCTTGTACAGGTTCGAATCCAAGAGCGACTGATGTAGAACTCATGCGTAAAGTATTAGCTTGTACCTATTATGGTGAAGATGTTAATTTCTAATAGGGATTAGTTAATATAGGGCTACGAGACAATCGTGGCCTTATATTTTTACTTATATTTTTAATAGACAAAAATAGAATATAACATTATTAAATGTTAGAGGGGGATTTTATGTACAAGATTGTAAAAAAGAAAGTACTAAATGAAACAGTCATGCTAATGGATATTGATGCGCCATTTATTGCAAGAAAAGCAGAACCTGGACAATTCATTATCTTAAGAGTGGATGAAGAAGGAGAACGTATCCCATTGACTATTGCTGATTTTGACAGAGAAAGAGGGACTGTCACAATTATTTTTCAAATTGTAGGTAAAACAACTAAGGCATTAAGTGCTCTTGAAGAAGGAGATTACTTATGTGATTTTGTAGGACCATTAGGTGTAGCTTCTCATGTAGAAGGCCTTAAAAAAGTTGCTGTTATTGGTGGAGGAGTAGGGTCTGCTATTGCTTATCCCATTGCTAAGAAGCTTCATCACTTAGGAGCAGAAGTAGATGTTGTGGCTGGATTTAGAAATAAAGATTTAGTCATTTTAGAAGACGAATTTAAAGCCGCAAGTAATCGCTTATTTATTATGACAGATGATGGTAGTTATGGTGAGAAGGGACTTGTTACAGCAGCGCTTGAAAGACTGATTAAAGAAGGTAATGAGTATGATGAAGTGATTGCTATAGGACCACTCATTATGATGAAGTTTGTTTGTGAATTAACTAAAAAATATAATGTGAAAACTGTGGTTAGTATGAATCCTATTATGATTGATGGGACAGGAATGTGTGGCGGATGCCGTTTAACTGTAGGGGGAAAAGTAAAATTTGCTTGCGTTGATGGACCTGATTTTGATGGTCATGAAGTGGATTTTGATGAAGTAATATCTAGGTCAAGTATGTATAAAGACTTTGAGAGAAATGCCTTAGAACATCACTGTAATCTAATGGAGGTGAAATAAATGCCAAATATGAGTCCTAAGAAATTAGAAATGCCAGTACAAGACCCTATTGTAAGAAGTGGAAATTTTGAGGAGGTTGCATTAGGCTATACTTTAGAAATGGCACAAGAAGAAGCAAGTCGCTGCTTGAATTGTAAAAATTCACCTTGTGTAAATGGTTGTCCTGTTAATGTTAATATTCCAGGTTTTATTTCAGAGATTCAAAAAGGTAATCTTGAAAAGGCTTATGAAGTGATTCATGAATCTAGCAGTTTACCAGCTGTATGTGGTAGAGTTTGCCCTCAGGAAACACAGTGTGAATCTAAGTGTGTAAGAGGTATTAAAACAGAAAGTGTTGGTATTGGTCGTCTTGAACGTTTTGTAGCAGATTATCATATGGCTAATAGCAAAGAAGAAGTAAAGGTACCAGAATCTAATGGACATAGAGTAGCGATTGTAGGAGCAGGACCAGCTGGTCTTACTTGTGCAGGTGACTTAGCTAAAAAAGGTTATAAAGTAACTGTATTTGAAGCGCTTCACTTAGCAGGTGGTGTACTTGTTTATGGTATTCCAGAGTTTAGGCTTCCAAAAGTTATTGTTCAAAAGGAAATCGATAATCTAAAAGCAATGGGCGTTGAAGTACTTACTAATATGGTTATTGGTAAAGTCCTTTCTGTGGATGAGCTTTTTGAACAGGGATATGAGGCAGTTTTTATAGGTTCTGGTGCAGGTCTTCCAAACTTTATGAATATCCCAGGAGAAAACTTAAATGCTGTCTATTCAGCAAATGAGTTCTTAACAAGAGTTAATTTAATGAAAGCTTATAAAGAAGGTAGCGATACCCCTATTAAAAATAGCAAGAGTGTAGCTGTATTTGGAGGCGGTAATGTAGCTATGGATGCTGCAAGATGTGCAAAACGTCTGGGAGCAGAAAATGTATATATCGTTTACCGCCGTGGTGAAGAAGAAATGCCAGCTAGACGTGAAGAAGTAGAGCATGCTAAAGAAGAGGGCATTATCTTTAAAAACCTTACAAACCCAGTACAAATCCTTGGTAAAGATGGTTGGGTAAGTGGAGTAGAATGTGTAGAAATGGAACTTGGTGAGCCGGATGAATCAGGTAGAAGAAGACCAATAGTAAAAGAAGGATCTAATTTTGTACTTGATATTGATTGTGCAATTATGGCTATTGGTACCAGTCCTAATCCACTTATTAGAAGTACAACAAAAGGTCTTGAAACCAATAAACGTGGTTGCATTATTACAGAAGAAGAGACAGGTCTGACAACTAGAGAAGGTGTATACGCTGGTGGAGATGCTGTTACTGGCGCGGCAACAGTTATTCTAGCTATGGGAGCTGGTAAGAAAGCAGCAGCAGCTATAGATGAATACATTAAGGCAAAGTAAAATAATAAGTATCCTATTTAAAATTTAGTATAGAAAAAGGAGATGTTGTAAGAAGCAACATCTCCTCTTTTTGTTATCATTAAAATCCTGTACAGTTATCAAAGTAGTTACCTTCACCTGAATGTCATTTTACAGCGAAGCCATCTGTATTCTCTCCAGGTGAATCTATATCATAAGCTTCAAGCTAAAAGATGGCTAGAGCCTTAGAAAGTATATTTAATATGTTTAGATGACATACTTAAAGATAGACCAATAGTGACAAAAGCTTCCAAGCAAAACAAAAATATGGAAAATTTCATGAAAACCAAATTCAGGTGAAAAATTAGGTTTCTTAATACCATAGATGATACCGCCAATAGTATACATGATACCACCTAGTAGGAGGAAAAAGAATCCACCCATGGAAAGTGAATCATATAAAGGTTTTAGGGCAAAAAGAGCAATCCAGCCCATACCAATATAAAAAACTGTTGAAAGCCATCTAGGCATATCTATCCAAAACATTTTTAAACTAATACCAATGAGTGCAAGACTCCAAACAATGATAATGATGCTCCATTGCCAGGCACCTGATAAAGAGAGCATACAAAATGGAGTATAGGAACCTGCAATTAAAAGGAAAATCATAGAATGGTCGAGTTTTCTGAGTTTAGTTAAAATAGCATCTGTTGTATGGACTAAGTGATAAATACCACTAGTTGTATAAAGAGCGGCTAAGCTGATTCCGAAGATAAGAATGGATATAATCGCGACTGGATTAAGTGGAGCTTCTGTATAGTTAAATAGTACAATTGTTCCAATAATGGATAACACAGCTCCTAATAAGTGTGTGAGTGCGTTAACTGGTTCTCTAATATAATTTTTCAAAATATCATCCCTTCAACTTTAATAAGTAGTTATCAATACTACTTATTATTGTATTTAAAATATATCATATTATACATATATTAGTCAATGTAGTTTAAAAGATGAAATTACTTGATTAAAAAAAATGTTATGTGTATCATAGTAACATATAGAAAATAATTGGTACGTAGGTTTTATTAAATAGGTATAATTTAGGATAGAGATAAAGTAACAGTTTTTAGTAGGAGGCTAGGATGAATCAAGAAGAATTAAAACAAATGATAAACATGCTTAATTTAAAAGAAAAAATAGAGTTAGAGAGTATACCTAACTTAGATTTATATATGGATCAAGTGATTACACTATTTGAAGATAACTTAAATCATACCAAAAGGTATGAAGGGGATAAGCTTCTTACCAAGACTATGATTAACAATTACACAAAAGATAAATTATTAATGCGCGCTGTAAAGAAAAAATATACTAAGGAACATGTACTTTTGATGATTTTACTTTATGAGCTTAAACAGGTACTAACCATAGGAGATATTAAAAGTTTATTCGGCACCATTATAAAAGATGATAAAGTCAATGAAGAATTACTTGCTTGTATCTATCAGATTTATTTAGATAGCAAAGTAATTTGTGCAGATGAATTTGAAGTGGAAACTATTAGAATAAATGAATATGTAAGCCAAGAAATAGATAAGATAGGATTTGATAGTAAAGATATCGATCATGAAAAATTAAGTAGTATGTTAGAAGTTATTTTCCTGACTGAGAAGGCAAATTATTATAAACGTTTAGCTGAAAAGATTATAGACGAAAAAATTAGTTCAATTACCCATAAAGTTTCTTATATGGATGATGTAAAATAATAAAAAGTAAGGTAAATTATCCAAAATAAATAGGGGACGTTCATAAAAGGTTTTATATAGAATATACTTTTTTAGAAAAGGGGTGAAAAAATTAATGAGTGAAAGCTATCGAGAATTATTTAATGGAATTGATACATTTGTGACACTAGAAAATGGTCAAGAGGTTGTTCCTATAAATTTTGATAATGCAGCAACTACTCCTTCTCTAAAAAAAGTTGATGAATTCATTTACGAAAATATATTAATGTATGGTTCTGTAGGAAGAGGAGGTCATAAATCTTCGTATTGTACCAATGCATATGAGATTTCGAGACAAGAGGTATTGCATTTTTTTAATTTGTCTCCTGAAGAAGGATATGAAGTGATTTATGTAAAAAATACAACAGAAGGCATCAATGCCCTAGCTAATATGCTCTGTGATAGAAATAGCCAAAAAATACTTACCACTAGGATGGAGCATCATGCAAATGATTTGCCTTGGCGAGAACTGGCAAAACCATATTATTGTGAAGTAGATGATGAAGGCAAGATAAATTTGGATGAATTAGAAGAAAAGCTAAAACGAGCTCAAGGAACAATTAAATATGTGACGATGACAGGAGCGTCTAATGTTACAGGATATGTAAATCCTATACATAAGGCAGCAAGAATTGCACATAAATATGGCGCTAAGATCATTGTAGATGCAGCTCAGCTTGTAGCACATCGTGCCATTAATATGAAGGGAAGTTGTCAAGAGGAGGCTCTTGATGCTTTGGTATTTTCAGGGCATAAGATGTACGCGCCATTTGGAAGTGGTATTATCATTGTTAGAACAGAAATGCTAGCGGATAAGAAGCCATTTCTTCTAGGTGGTGGAATAGTAAGCTCAGTTTTTGATGATGATGTTTATTATAAGACTTCTCCCTATAAAGAAGAAGCAGGTTC
>JAHLFQ010000151.1 GCA_018883705.1 Candidatus Cellulosilyticum pullistercoris | reverse complement strand
TAATGATGGTACCTATGAATATGAACTTGAAATCAACGCCTTAACTGGTGAAGTTATTGAACTAAATCAAGAAATTCTCGACTACTAAATCCATGTTACTAACTGTATCACTGTTTACTTGTTGTTTAAATGATTTTATAGACCAGATAAAATAATAGGAGATGTCCTTAATTTAAGGGCATCTCCTATTATTTTCACCACTCATCTAACAATCCGATGCGGCTTATTATTTAGTTTAAATCCAAACCGTGTCCGTTCCTCAGTATAACAGATTTTTCCTAACAGCGAAACAGTTAACAATAAATCATTTCTGTTTCACTCTGATAAGTAGCCGATACTTCTGGTCTATGACCCTTACTCATTTTCTTTCTTGCCTTACGATTAGCTACACTATCAAAAAGGATTGAAAAATCGTAGTCTGGTGGATAGAGCTCACTAGCTGGTACGAGTAATTTTAGTCGTTTAGATTTAACCCATTTCTTTCTTCCCTTAATTTGTACTCCTATCTCTCCTAACTCATTCGCTTTAGCGAATACAATACCTTTCTCTTTATTAGGAAAAACAAGTACACTATCCCCTACTTTAAACTTATCTACTTTCTTTGTTTCATCTTTTACCTTTTGCTTGATTAACTGAGAAACCTTACTGTCATTCTGCCTCATTTTGATAGGCGTTTCCAACTCCTCCTGTCTTGTTCTCTCCTTATATGCCTGTTTACTTACATTTACTTTTGATTCTTGATTTAAGTTGTCTTTTGTAATATATGACTGGGCAAGCAGAATCAATGATTTTGGAAAACCTAATTTCTCTGCAATATATAGTGCACAGCTATCTCCAGCTTCTCCTATCCTAAGTGTATAGAGTGGTCTTAAGGTCTCTTTATCAAATTGCATGCAGGCATTCTGAAGATTTGGCGTTGCTAATGCATAATCCTTTACCTCTGGATAGTGAGTCGTTGCCACAAATAGGCCCGCCTTTTGCCTTAAGGCTTCTAATATAGCAATGGCAATTCCCATTCCTTCCTTAGGGTCTGTTCCTGAACCTAGCTCATCTAATAAAACCAGACTTTCTCCTGTTACCCTTTCTAAAATTTCAGTAATCGATTTAATATGAGCTGAAAAAGTAGATAAGTTTTCTTCAATACTTTGCCCATCTCCAATATCACAAAGAATTTGATTATGCATAGCAAATTGGCTTCCCTCAGCTACAGGTACATGTAAGCCGCACTGTGCCATCATAGAAAGAAGCCCAATCGTCTTAAGCGCTACGGTCTTACCACCTGTGTTGGGTCCGGTGATAATAATCCCTTTTGTATCTTGCCCTATTTCAAAATCTAATGGGATACATTTATCAGGTGGTAAAAGAGGATGTCTACCTTGCTTGATAACGATTCTTCTATCTGTTGTCATCTTTACAGTATTTCCCTTCATACTTGCCGAAAGTTTTCCTTTAGCAAAAGCTAAATCTAACGCAAGCATCATCTCCATGTTTCCTCTAATTTCTCCTAGATAAGCTTCCACTTCATTGGTTAAAGTATATAGAATTCTTCTGACTTCATTACTTTCCTCTATTTCTAGTAAAGCTAATTCTTCTTGCAGTTTACCTATCGCAACTGGCTCAATAAATAATGTTCCGCCACTACGAGAAGTATCAAAGCATTGTCCTTCTACCTGATGCTTATATTCTCTTTTTACTGCAATGACATAATGACCATTTCGGTTTAAGATATAAGAATCTGCAAGGTAATTTTTCTTAGACTGAATAATCTTTTCCAGCCTACTTTTCATATTCTCTTTTTTGAGTTCAATGCTTCTTCTGAGTCCTCTAAGAGTAGGCGTGGCTTCATTATCTACCTGATTATTTCTTATACTTCTTTCGATTTCTTCCTCTAATTCTTCTATATCATAAAATCCTCTGCCGTATAGTGCTAACTCTAGGTCAAGATATTCTCCTCTTGCTAAATAACGCTTCATCTGTCTTGTCGCTTTAATAAATGAAGCAATCTGAACGAGGTCCTCTGGCTCTAGCATAGTCCCAATCTCCACCTCTTTTATCATGCGCTCCAAGCCTTTCATGCTGCTTAATGGTGGCATACCTAAGCTATCTAAAAGTTTTCTAGCTTCTGTTGTCTCATTCATCTTTATTTCTAATTGCTTTTCGTTTAAAAGCATATCTAACTGTAAAAGCTGTACTTTGGCCGTTTCTGATACAGCATAGTTACTTAATTCTTCTAATACCTTTCCAAATTCTAATATTTCCTTTGCTCTATTCATACTTCTCTAACTCCTCTTTTTTCATAAATGACATAAAAAATGACCTATAGATGCTTCTGCCTTAACTTGGCATAGCTATCTTATAGGTTCCCTTTAGTTCTATGAATAGTTATCAAATTAAAAGCTACTCTAGCACTATGCAGGTATAGTGCTAGAGTAACCCTTATAATCTTAAATTTCGATTCTATAAACTAAAACGAGTGTTTTGTTAAGCTATAAAAGGCAGAAGCGTGGTTTTAAAAAAGGCATACTCAAACAGACAATAGCCTCCTATTGTCTTATAAAGTCTTCTTCAAAACCTATACTATTTAATTAGTATCTGTTAACCTCTTCTACAATGCTTAACATAAACTGCTCCTTTCAAATAACATCTCAGTATACTTTCAATATATTACAACCTTTACATGATTGCAACCCTTTTATTAATAAAGCAAACTTGAATCAAATTTCCCAATCCATATTTCTTTAAGTAGCTTAAGGTCTTCTTTAAATTCTTCTAGAGTTTGTTCAGGTTTCTTTTCTAAAGTTTCTAGAATCTCTAGCACAAATGCGTCTCGTCCCATCTCCATGAAATCAGCTCTCATCTTCATACTAAAAGGGTCATTCATTTGCTTCAAAAAATTAAAACGATTAATCGTTCCTTGAAGTTCTGCTGTTGCATCTACTAGAACCTTTCCATTTTGTGTATTCTTTACTGCATAAACAGCTCCTTCAACTTTGGCTTCCATCGCCTCTTGTACTAATTTTTTACGTTCTGCTTTATTCATTGCTATCATTCTCTCCTCTTCCTTGATCTTAAATATCTCACTTTCTTTTATGATGCGCTTGGCTTTCTTTTGAATACCCTCTAATGGCATTTCATCTGTTAGAATGTAGAACTGTCCTGCTTCCATTCCTCTAAAAATAAGTTCTGCTATCTTCTCTGGTGAATTACCAGTGGCTACACCTTCAGTCATTGCCTGATTTACATTATCTATAAGTTTCTTCTCACCCTTTGTAATGCCTGCTATCGCAGATACTTGCTCACTATAACTCTGTTCTTTAAAGCCTGTGCTCTTTTCTTCTACTCTATTTCTCTCACTAGATAATATTTGAGTATTCACAAATCCTGGACATACAACACTAACTTTCATCTGTTTCTTAGTATATTTAAGTTCTAATTCTAATGTCTCACATAAGCTAATAATGGCACTCTTAGTTGCACTATAAATACCATTACCTGCTGAAGGGACAAGCCCATCCATAGATGCTGTACAAATCATATGACAAGGTACTTCTTGATTAAGCATTAGTGGAACAAAGATTTGCATAGCATGTACAGTGCTCCCCACATTGACATCAAATACCCATTTCCAATCTTCAGACTTACTCTTCCATAGTAAAGTTCCTGCTCTTACCCCAGCATTATTAAAGAAATAGTGGATTCTATTAAATTTTCCTAATGCTCTTGCCGCAAGACGCTCCATATCTTCTTTCTTTGCAACATCAATGACTAAGCTAATAACTTCTGCCCCTAGTGCTTTTATTTGTTTTTCTACTTCTTTTAGTGCTTCTTTCTCAATGTCAGCCAAGACAAGACGCATCCCCTCTTGAGCACACTTTAATGCTAATGCCTTTCCAATACCACTTCCTGCCCCTGTAATGACTGCTACTTTATTTTTATAGTCCTTCATTTTTTACCTCATTTGTTAATAGTTACTTTTAATTTACTATTAACAATATACTACTCTATAACTTATTTGTAAACTACTTTTATTTCTCAAACTAAAAATGACCAACTTACAATCCACTTTGTAAATTAGTCATTCTTAGTTTTCTAGCTATTTTTCTTTCTATATGATTTAGCTTTCTCTATGAGCTTATAATAGACATCAACAATTTGAGGTTCTTTACAATGTGCCTCTAGCTCTTCAAGTTCAATCCATTTGACACCGCTATTTTCGGCTTTATTAATATGAAGATCTTGGTCTTCATCTGCTATTAAGATATAAGCTACTGATAAATGCATATGTGTTGCCACATACTTTCCTTTCTTAACATGTCCCCATACTGGCAAAATATCTATAGAGGCTATCTCCTCCATTAGTGGTTCTATCTTTGTAACCCCAGTTTCCTCTTTGGCTTCTTTCATGGCAACATAAAGCAAATCCTCATCTCCATCTGCATGTCCACCTGTCCAAGCCCAAGTATTATAAATATTATGATGAATCATTAGGGTTTTGGTTAAATCCTTATTCATAATAAACCCTGAACTCGTCATATGCCCAAATTCATTTTCTCTAAGTAAGATATTATGTGGATACTGATTAATATAATCTAATATCACTTTTTTCTCACTCGCTTCTTGTTCATTAATAGGCTCATATGCCATAATCGCTTCTTTATAGTTCATCTAGTCTCTCTCCTCGCCATTGTCTTTCTACCATTGTATCTTATTAATCTACTATGTTCTATATTCTACTTTAATCTTTATGGATAAAGTAAAATGAGTTAATTAAAATTATCTTTAAGAGATATTTTAATTAACTCATTCTTAAGTTCTATCATGTTCTATTAGCTATCTTATAAATGCGCTTTAACTTTAGCAATTAACTCATCATATTCTGCATCTGTTAAATAAACTGCTCTAGGATTCATTTGGAATGTTCCACCGAAATCTGGTCCACCTTCATATTTTGGTACAAGGTGGTAATGTAAGTGTTGCATTGTATCTCCATAAGCACCATAGTTTACCTTATCTGGATGGAAAGCTTCATGCATAGCTTTTGCAGCTCTTGCAACATCTTTCATAAATGCATTTCTTTCTTCATCTGTTAAGTCACAGATTTCACTTTGATGTTCTTTATAAGCAACAAGTAAACGTCCTTTATAAGTTTGCTCTTTAAACATATAAAGTGTAGATGCTTCTAAATCACATACTTTAATCATAATATCTGTTAATCTTGAATCTTTTACACAGTAAAAGCAATCGTTATCAAAATTCATTCCTTATTCTCCTTATCTATAAGCTAAACTTTAAATCCATATAACAATTATAGCGAATCTATTTTATAAATAGATTTCATATCTTGCAATTTTCCCTATAAATTATACATATTTAGTCATAGCTTATTTTCTTAAGTGCCTTAAGTATTTCCTAGGAAACAGGATTAATAGGAATCACTATCTCTGGTAAAACAAGCATTCTATCTTCTTTATCAGACTTAAGTTGTAGCTGAGTTTCATTACCTTTGGCATCAATTGCTACGCCACCTTTATACGTCGAACAAAAAATTCTTGGCGTAATAATAAGCTTTGAAGCCCTCTCATCAATTTTCCCGAAAGTCATAGTAAAACTCATAATCCCTGTATCAGTGCGGCCTCTACCGCCATTCATATCCCCTTCATAACTATTTCCTAAATCATCCTTTACCTCTAGCATAGTGCTTACATCATCCCATTCTGTACGATATGCCTTAGGTACTTCTTGAGTATAATTAATAATGTAAGACATAGGTGTATTCATAACATAATCGATAGTGACACTAAACCCATCTTCTGTTGTACTTTTATTAACATCTTCCCTTATACCCTCTGTAGCCCCAAGTTCAAACTCAAACTGCCAATTCCCCTTTATACTTTCCTGATTGTTAGAGTCAAATATAAGAATTTCTTTAATCTTTAATTTACATTTTATGCTCTCTTTAAACTCATCTATTGTATAGTTCTCTTGTGCCACATAGGTATGCTCATCTATCTTTTTTGACTGTGAAGAACCCGTCATGCCTCCTTCATAACCTTTAATACTGAAGGTTGGACCAACACCTATCTTTGGCTTATCCCCTAAGTCCTTATCTGTATTAACAACATAAGTTAGATAAACCGTTTTCCCATCAAAAAGAGCGTCTTGAACTGTAATACTTACACCGTTACTTTCTTTAGTGACATTAATTTCTTTGGCATTTTCTTTATATAAATCATATATGCCTGTACGCCCATTATCTAAAAACCTAAAGATATCTCCTACAATAGGTAAGCCCTTTGCATAGGTAGGATTTACAATGCCTACGCAAAGGGTTCCTCCTATTATTACACCTGTTGTAATAGC
>JAHLFQ010000150.1 GCA_018883705.1 Candidatus Cellulosilyticum pullistercoris | reverse complement strand
AAAATCAGATAGGCACTTGATGAAATGACCAATGATTAATAGATTTTAAAGACAGGAGATAAATGATGAAGACAAGTGATTTTTACTTTAACTTACCAGAAGAGCAAATCGCACAAGTACCACTTAAAGATCGTACAAGTTCAAAACTTATGGTGCTTGATAAAGTGACTGGTGAAACAAAGCACCAACACTTTTATGATATAATAGAGTATTTAAATGAGGGTGACTGCTTGGTATTAAATGATACAAGAGTTATTCCAGCTAGACTATTTGGTGCTAGACCTTCAGGTGGTAAGGTTGAATTCCTTTTACTCACACGAAAAGAAGAAAAACGCTGGGAAGTACTTGTAAAGCCAGGGAAAAAGGCGCGTATTGGAGATGAAATTATCTTTGGTGAAGGGATTTTAAAAGCTAAGGTAGAAGAAATTATTGAAGATGGTAAGCGTATTGTAAGCTTCGAATATGAAGGAATATTTGAAGAAGTATTAGATAGATTAGGAGAAATGCCACTTCCACCTTATATTCATGAGAAGCTAGAGGATAAAGAGCGTTATCAAACAGTTTATTCAAAACATGAAGGAAGTGCAGCAGCACCTACGGCAGGTCTTCACTTTACCACAGAACTTTTAGAAAAAATTAAAGAAAAAGGTGTTAAGATTGCTTATGTGACCCTTCATGTGGGGTTAGGTACATTTAGACCTGTAAAAGTAGATGATATACTAGAACATGAAATGCATTCAGAGTTTTATGAAATTACACAAGCAAATGCCGATATAATCAATGAAACAAAAAAAGCAGGCGGACGTATTATTTCTGTTGGAACAACTAGTACAAGAACAGTAGAATCTAATGCTGATGAAAATGGTATGCTTACAGCACGTAGCGGTTGGACGAATATCTTTATTTATCCAGGATATACCTTTAAATGTATTGATGCGCTCATTACTAATTTCCATCTGCCAGAATCTACACTGATTATGTTAGTGAGTGCACTTGCAGGAAAAGAGCATACATTAGCTGCTTATAATGAAGCTGTAAAAGAGGATTATCGCTTCTTTAGCTTTGGAGATGCTATGTTTATTCGATAGTTTAGCACAAAAGAGAAGGGGGAGAAATGAGCATGTCATTAAAACTAAAAGAAGCCTATAAAGTACAGTTTGATGCCATTGATTTCACAGGAAAAATGACGATCAATGGATTATGTAGCTATATGCAGATTATAGCCGCAAATCATGCTTCTCTATTAAATTTTAATTATTATAAAAATAGTGAGACACCTGAGTACTACTGGATTCTATCTAAAGTTAAATATGTTATTGATGACTACCCTAAATGGGAAGAAAAAATAGTTATGGAAACGTATCCTGTAGGCTATGAAAAGCTCTATGCCGTTAGGTTATTTGATATTTATAACGAAAGTGGAAAAAAGATAGGCCATATTATAGGTAATTACCTCCTTATGGATGCCGCTAAAAGAAGACCAGTAAAAATTAAAGGAAATACAGGAGCTTTATCATTTTTAGACTTTCCTTATGAAGGAGAAAGTCTAGTAAAGTTAAAAATTCCAGAAAGTGTTCTCAAAGTAGAAAGGCGTAAAGCCTATTATTCTGAAATTGATTTAAATGAGCATATGAATAATGCCCATTATATTAAATGGGTAGTAGACATGTTACCGTTAGAGCTCTTAAGAGACCATGAGATTAGAACCTTCGAAATCAATTATAATACTTCTATTACTTATGGGACGGAAGTGAAAGTTGTACTGAGTCAAAATGAATCTAATGAATATGTTGTATATGGCAATAGTATAGATGATGCCATTAATTACTTTGTAGCAAAAGTGGTTTTAGTAAGTAGTAAGAAATAAAAAAAGAATAAGCTCTAAGCTGGAGGCTTAGAGCTTATTCTTTTTTATTGATGAAGTAGATGCTAGGTGATAAGGTTAGCATCCAGTAGCGCAAGTTGATCTGAAGTTTTAAGTGCTAGGCAATAAATCATTTCACCTGTAGATAAATTATATAAAGTGAGGTAATTACGATATAAAGGGTGATTCGTATCATAGGTAATGGTATACAGCGTCGTACCATTTAGTAAAGCGTCTACAAGGCTCACATGATTATTAGGTAAATTTAAATTACCAGTGTTAACTATTTCAAGGTTATTATTCAAGACAGCATAGCTTAAAAAGAAGTCAGATAAAGAAAAGGCATAAAGTTGCCCATCCTCAAAATAAACCTCAGTAGGTGTAAATGGCAAAGGTAAGCGATAAGATTTGGTAAGTGTCTCAACTAGCAAGCTATCCTCATTGATAAAAAAAGCAGTTCCATTAGCACTTAGAGCATAGTGATGACGCTTTATGGCTAAAGAAGACGGCAGAATCTTTTTAGAGTCAGTAATAGAAAGCGTTTCTTTATCTAAACGATATAAATAGGCATCGTAGCTATTAGATTTTGCTGTGAGAATATAGATGGCATCTGTACCTTCTTTGATGTGATAAACATACTGCTTCTCAGAAGCATAAGGTACATCAAAATGAGGTGTTTGAACTTCACCTGTATTTTTATTAATGATATAAAGTGTGTCTAAGCCATCTGAAAGAGAAAGAAAATCATAATGAGCCGTCTCGGTGTAATCATAGTAATAAGAAATAGTATTTAAATGATGAAGGCTACGAAATTGATTAACCGCTTCTAAAAGCCTATTATTTTTTTCGCTAGGGATGAAGCCTTCTGTAAAGCTTGTATAGGGTACATCATTTATTAAAAATTGACTAGGTGATACATCATATACCTTAATATCAGTGAGGCTGATATCACCATAAATAAGTTGAAGATGAAAAGGCTTATCTTGTAAGCGGTCAATTAACACAGGTCCTTTGAGTGTTGTAGTAGCTGATGATCCTTTGTTAAAGGGTCTAATGAATCCTGCAATTAATAAAAAAATACTACATAATAAGCTACTCATTATTAAAGTCTTCTTTTGCATAATCACCAATCCTTGTTAGGGTTAAAACCGTAAATTTGAAGTACTTCTAAGAGTGGACTACTTGCTATGTTTTTAGGAGAGACAAAAAGGCCACCTGTGGCATCTAAGTCATAACCAAAATGATTAAAAGCCTGCCAAATGAGTAAGGCGCAATGCGTATCCGTTGGGGTTTCTTGAGCCTTATCTGCTAAAATATTATAAGGAAGACCTTTAAGATATGTTGTGGCATAGCTAGCTATAGCATCTAGTGTAGATTGTGGCACATTTTTAAGACGCATCATTTTAAAAGTAGGATAGTATTCCCATTTACTTACATGTTGCTCCATGGTTGGAGAACCAGGATTAAGCGCTTCTAGAGTAATACCTCTTATTTCATCCGTTACTATACCTATATGTCCATGTCGCCAATTCATAGTAAATGTCGACTTTGTAAAAAATAGATAGCCATTATGATAAGGAGCAAGGGTAAAGGCTTTATCATTTTCAGTCTCTGAGGATTCACCTACTAGTTCACAAGTCGTAAGTGGAGGTAGAAATTCCGAATACACAGAAACCTCCTTTAAATAGTTTTCTTGAAAATTAAACATTTTTTCCTTAAAATCAGGCTGAGAAGCAAGTTCATCAACAATAGGCTTACTAAGGCCTGTTTGAGTATAGAAAATCTCGTAATCTTCATCGCTAAATGTTTCTTTTTCTAAAAGTAAACTTAAATCTATAGCATCTACCTCTGGGGTATAGCGTGGATTTTGAAGTAAGTATCTTTGATATAGAAAAAAGAAAGAAAAAAGTGATATAAAAAATAGAATTAAGAACGTTCTTAGTTTCAAGGTTTCACCACCTTATTAAGATATCTTCATTTGGATACATACTAGTTGTATTTTATCATAAAATGTTAAAGAAATAAAAAACTATGTCATGAAAAGTTATTTATAAATAAGACTAAGGATGGTACTATAGAATCAGAGTAAAATGAGAAGCTGGAGGCATTTCATGAGAATACTAATTGATGGTGATGCGTGTCCTGTAACACAATTGGCAATAGAAATAGCTAAAGATAACCATATAGAAGTTGTTATCTTTTGTGATACATCACATGATATAGATAGATGTGATGTAAAGGTTGTAACCGTTTCTAAAGGGAGTGATGCAGTAGATTTTAGACTGATTAATGAAGTACAAGTAGGCGATATACTCATTACTCAAGATTATGGTTTAGCAGCCATGGGACTTGCAAAGAAAGCCTATCCGATTCATCCAAATGGATTTAGGTACACACCAAAAAACATAGACCAACTTCTTTTTACAAGGCATCTTGGAAAAGAAGTAAGGAGAAAAGGTGGGCGAACCAAAGGACCTAGCAAAAGAGGTAAAGAGCAAGATGAAGCATTTTCTAAAGGCTTAAGACAGCTTATTCATGAGCTTAATGGAGCCTAATTGCTTGGATATGAGATTAGGTAGAGATGAACTAATAGATAGAAGAGAAGAGGACATAGGATGAAATCAACACTTATTGTGCCAAGCTATATGCAAGATTTTAGATGCATTGCATCTGAATGTGAAGAAACGTGCTGTGCAGGCTGGTATATAGCTATAGATGAAGAAACCTATAAAAAATATAAGAAGGTCAAAGCACCTGAGATGAAAAAAAGATTAGAAAAAGAGCTGGTAGTAAAAAAAGGACAAGCAGGAGGTTCATGTGCTGCTAAGATAAAGCTTAAGAACAATAGATGTGCTTTTTTGGACAAAGATAATCTGTGTGATATTTATACTCAGCTTGGAGAAAGCTATTTAAGCGAAACTTGTAAAGTGTATCCACGTAATACCAATCAAATAGGAGATCAGGTAGAACTTTCTCTTGCATTATCTTGCCCCGAGGCGGCTAGACAGATTTTATTAAGAAAGGAGCCTATTCAATTTAAAGAAGAGGCTTTAGGGAAGTTACCTATCGTTGGCGCTCATTTAAAAATTAATTCAAGGGAATCTAAACACTTTGAAGATTTTATAATGCCTATGCGAACAACTATTCTCGAGGTATTACAAAATAAACAGCTTACCTTTGAAGAAAAATGGCAATGTCTAGAAGGGATTATGATAAAGCTTAATGAATTTAAGTTAAGACACGATATAAAAAAACTCCAAGTATTTTTAAAAGCTATGATGAATAAAGAGTATCTGGAGTATCAAACAACCCCGTTATCTTTGGAAAGTAAGAAGCTATTATCAAGTGAGGGGGCAGCATGCTTATTGGAGGCTTTAAAGAAACTACGTGAAACTAAAAAATGGCCATCATTAAGATATGCGAGTTGTTATGAAAAGCTTTTAGAAGGCGTAGGAAGTACCTTTGATGAAATAGCTTATAAGCAAGGTGAAAAAAGATTTGAGACAGAGTTTATGAAAGACTTCTCCTATATTTTAGAAAACTATTTTGTCAATTATGTTTATGAAAGACTAGTACCAGTCAATCAAAAGACACCTTTAGAAAGTTTTAGAGAAATGACATTATACTTAGCGCTTTTAAAATTACATTTAATTGGCATACTATCTGTTAATAAGCAGGTTGAAGTAGAAGAAATTGTAACTTGCATTCAAAGTTTTACAAGAGTTTTTGATCATAATGAACTGTACATGCAGCAAATTAAAAAGCATATGCCAAGATAATAGTAAGGGTATGAGAAAATAATAAAGTAAAGGAACAAGATATGGAAACAACGCACACATTTGTAGATTTGTCGGCTGAGGAGATTTTTAAGACATTAGGAGGTAAGCCACTTCAAACTAAAAAAAGTATTTTAGAATATATAGATACAATCAAAAAGCTTGCTAAATCTGAGTTAACACAAGAGCAGGTAAAAGAGAGTTATTTGTTTATAGATAAGCAGATAGAAGCATTAGCTAATGACATTAAGGTAAATACAATGGTTTATTTAAAAAATGAGCTTAGAAGTAAGTTGGGTAAATTTGCACCTGAAAATAAAAGTGAAGATAATGCATTTCTTAGATTTTATAAACAAACCTTTCAGCATCAAGTAAAAACTAAAGAATATACTTGGGCATTAATGGATTTATCAAGGCTAAGTGAAACGAGTGTATTAGAAACACTTAAAAGTATTAATACGTATAGTTTAAAAACAAAGCTTACACCCAAAGAAAAAGAAGATATTCTTCCAATGATTAAGCGTATTGTAGATACGCAAAATTTACGTCTTATTAATCAATTACGTAGCATGGAAGGAATTCGAAAGGCATTTCGTATTCGTATTATTGAGTGTAATAAAAGATTTAGTATTAAAAAGATTTAACTTAAAAAGTGATTAAAAAACGAAGTTATTATCTTATAGGTAATGACTTCGTTTTGATTTTAGAAAAATATTTGGTATAACAAGCTTATTGATGATATAAACGTTTAATAGTTTCTAAATTAGAGCCTAAATCACAAAGGATTAAATCAGCTAGAGCGATGGCAACCATAGATTCTACTACTACAACAGCACGAGGAACAATAACAGGGTCATGTCTTCCTAAAATTTCAATAGTGGTTTCTTCTAACTGGGTCGTAACAGTATTTTGTGGGCTGGCAATAGAAGGTGTTGGTTTAAAGTGTGCTTTAATAAAGATGTCACTACCATCGGACATACCACCTAAAATACCCCCTGAATGATTCGTACGTTTAGAGATTTTACCATTTTGTATACAAAAGGCATCATTATAGTCAGAACCATACATTTTTGAAGCATGAATACCTTCTCCTACTTCAAAAGCTTTAACACCACCAATGCCCATGATCGCATAGGCAAGTGTCGCATCTAATTTGTCAAAGACTGTTTCACCAATACCTGGTTTTAGACCTGTTACAACACACTCTACAGTGCCACCAATAGAGTCTTTATTTTCACGAGCTTTAGCAATGAGAGCTAAGGCCTTATTAGCCGTTTCATTACTTGGCATACTCACTGGGTTTTCTGAAATTTCTTTAAAGGAAAAAGCTTCATCTGTTACAGCTATGGAGCCGATAGAACGTGTATAAGCAGTAACATGAATGCCTAATTCTTTAAGAAAAAGTTTAGCAATAGAGCCAGCAGCTACTCTAGCAGCTGTTTCACGACCTGAAGAACGACCGCCGCCACGATAGTCACGAAAGCCATACTTTTGGTCAAAGGTATAATCTGCATGAGAAGGTCGATAAATATCTTTAATTTTACTATAGTCACCTGAACGTTGATTGGTGTTACGAATAAGAAGTGCAATAGGGGTACCTGTGGTTTTACCTTCAAAAGTACCAGAAAGGATTTCTACTAGATCGGCTTCATTTCGAGAAGTTCCTATCTTTGCGTTACCAGGTTTACGCCTATCCATATTCTTCATAATATCTTCTAATGTAATAGATATATTAGAAGGGCAGCCATCTACTACCACACCGAGAGCCTCTCCGTGAGATTCACCAAAGGTAGAGATGCGAAACATTTTACCAAATATCGAGCCAGACATTGTGATGCCCCCTTTACAAATTGTCTAAATAAAGTTAATTTTAACATAAGAAGTTTGAACTCTTCAACATGAATTGATTAATCTTGTGCCAAAATGTTAAAAATAAAGATAGTGTTATTGAAAATAAGGGCATTTTAAGGTACACTATTATCTAGTATGAACAAGATAGGAGACATCAAATGTATGAATTATTAAAAGTAGAAGGGCGTGCCAAGAGAGGGCGTTTTCATACACCACATGGTGTGATTGAGACACCTGTTTTTATGAATGTGGCTACTGTAGCTGCTATTAAAGGGGCGTTATCTACAGAGGATTTAGAAAGAATTAGTACACAAGTTGTACTTTCTAATACGTATCACTTACACGTTAGACCAGGAGATAAACTTATTAAAGAATTAGGTGGTCTTCATAAGTTTATGGTATGTGACAAACCTATTCTAACAGATTCAGGTGGATTTCAGGTATTTTCTTTGGCAGCGATGCGTAAAATTAAAGAAGAAGGTGTTTACTTTTCTTCACATATTGATGGGCGTAAGATCTTTATGGGGCCAGAAGAGAGCATGCAAATTCAATCTAACTTAGGATCAACTATTGCAATGGCTTTTGATGAGTGCCCACCAGCACTTGCAGACCGCAATTATATTTTACCTTCAGTAGAACGTACAACCAGATGGTTAAAGCGTTGTATCGATGAGATGAAAAGGTTAAATAGTCTAGAGGATACAATTAATAAAAAACAAATGCTATTTGGTATCAATCAAGGTGGGATACTACCTGATGTACGTATTGAGCATGCTAAGGTTATTAGAGAATTTGATCTTCCAGGTTATGCAGTAGGTGGACTAGCTGTAGGAGAATCCCATGAAGAGATGTATAATGTGCTTGAAGCAGTTGTGCCTTACTTACCACAAAACAAACCAACTTATTTAATGGGAGTTGGGACACCAGAGAATATTTTAGAAGCCGTAGATCGTGGAATTGACTTCTTTGACTGTGTATTACCAGCACGAAATGGTCGTCATGGTCATGTTTATACCAACCAAGGTAAGCTTAATTTATTTAACCAAAAGCATGAGAAGGATATGTCGCCTATTGCAGAAGACTGTGAATGTCCAACTTGTAAACAATATAGTAAAGCTTATATCAGACATTTATTAAAAGCAAAAGAGATGTTAGGCATGCGCTTATGTGTTATGCATAACTTGTACTACTTTAACAACTTAATGACTGAAATCCGAGAGGCATTAGATAAAGGCGAATTTGCTGCTTATAAAAAAATGCGTCTAGAAGGATATAAAAATAACAAATAAACGGAGGAATTAAAATGAATACTATTTTATTACAAGCAAGTGCAGGTGGTAGTTTAGCAAGCATGCTCGTAATCTATGCTGTTATTATTGGTCTTATGTGGTTTTTCTTAATCAGACCTCAAAAGAAACAACAAAAACAAATAGAAGAGATGCAAAATAGCATTAAAGTGGGAGATTCTGTACTTCTTAATTCAGGAATGTATGGTAAAGTATTAGACATCATTGGAGATACTTTAATTGTTGAATTTGGATTAAATAAAAGTGTTCGTATTCCAGTTTTAAAATCAACTGTTGCTCGTGCTGCAGAGCCAAATTTAACAGTAGGTAAAAAAGCTGATTTAGTGGATGAAAATGGCGTAGAATATGAATACGTTGAAGTCGAAGTTGAAGTTGACGAAAACGGAAATGAAATTGGAGAAGTAAAAAAATAATAAAGTATAAAAACAGAGTGCTTAAGTGATATAAGGCACTCTGTTTTATTATGCGTTAATAGATAGAGATGAAAATGATAAGAATAGTCTATATTCATATTGTCTAAGAATAATTTTAGATTATTGGATAATATTACTTATAAATTACAAATAAATGAAAATTTGATAAATGTATAATGAAATTATAAGTTAAAAATTGGATGATTTAGTACAAAATGTTCAATTTGAATTCATATTTTATTAATATATGTAGTGTAATATTAATATCAAGCAAGAGATAACACTTTTGCTTACAAAATCTCCCCATAATATATCTATTTTCCTGTTTATAAAATATGAACGGAACAGAAAGTCAGACCAAACCCCAATGGTCTGGCTTTTTTTTTAAATTTATAAGCCTGCTGACAGGTGGCTTTGATTATAAATTAAATGAACAGCCACTTGTTGTTGCACCTACAATTTTGTCTTTATTCGTACCATTAATGGATTGGCATCCTGTAAACTTATGTGTACCTGAAGCTGGAGCTTTAGGGAAATAAAAGTTTACATTATTATTTTGGGCAATACAATTCTTTAATGTAATATAGCCCGTATTATTATTTTGATCAAAACCACGTGATTTATTACCGGTTGCAACACAATCCTCTAAATAGTGATTATCTGCTGTATAGTTTCCTCCTACTTTAAATCCTTGACCATTTCCTGAATTGGTACCATTATAAGATGCTTCACAACCATAGAATTTAACGGCATTTGTTGCATTATATAAATCAAATCCATCATCTGAATTGTATAAAGCGATACAATCTCTAAATACATTTCCTGGTCCAACTGATAATTTCGCTGCAAATCCATCTGCATTTTCACCATCTGTTTTTGAATCATAATTAGAGGTTGATGTTACTCTAGTAATTTGATTATAAGAAGCCCCATTACTTAGTTGTAAACCTGTATCTCCACATTTTGTAATCGTACAATCTTGTACTCTATTATTATTTCCACTAATATAAATACCATTATCACCTGCATTTTTTATTGTTAAGCCACTAATGATCCAATAGTCACCTGAAATCTGAAAACCTCTTGAACTATCTGCATAAGGTTGACTTGAAAAATCGACTACTGGTGAATGACCACTATAATTTAAAATTTTAATAGGTGCACTTGATGTACCATTTTTACTCAATTTGTAAGTACTTGAGCTTTCATATGTTCCATTTAATAAGAAGATAGTTGTGCCTGCACTTGCTTTAGATAATGCTTTATCTAGTGTTTTAAAAGCTGTGTTTCTAGATGATCCATCATTGGAATCACTACCTGAAACGGATACATAATAATAGGTAGTTGCTGCCTGGAGTGGTACAGTATGGATGTTTAGCATACCTACCATTAATGCTAAAATAGCTGCTTTGCATATAGTTCTTTTTAAAAACTTCATATATATTCCTCCTTTTTATTTTATATAATATTAAATTTTAATAGATAAACTATTTTGGTTATATAATCAAAATATAGCCTAAATTTAGCTTATCTATAGTTAATATTATATATTTATACTATATATAATACTGATGAATTATTTATATTCATAATAATATTGAAAATATGAATTAAAAAATTGTATAGAATGACAAAGTTGTTAAGTATTGCATTATATTTGATTTCTAATTTAAGCATTAAACAACCCTTCTAATAAACAGATTGAAGATTTGATTACAAAATTGGAAAATGAAGAGAGTGAAAAATTGATATGATGTTAAAGTACAAGTTTTAAGTATAAAAAATAGGATAACATTGCTGTTATCCTATTTTTTATCTTGTTAAATTTATTTTTAATTAACCTTATCAATTTTTAATCGATTGTATACGTTGAATTTGAGGTGTTTTCTTTAATTTTATGAATAAAGGTACATTTTCAATTAAAAGAGAAGTGTTCTCTAAGCCATACCATTTTGCAGAAGATCCAGCAAAATGTCGAATAGTATATTTCATAGAAATCATCATAC
>JAHLFQ010000149.1 GCA_018883705.1 Candidatus Cellulosilyticum pullistercoris | reverse complement strand
GTAGGAAGTTTTTTACGACCAGAATATCTAAAAGAAGCAAGAGAAAAATATAGTAAGAAAGAAATTGGGGCAGATGAATTAAAAACAATAGAGGATAAAGCAATCAAAGAATTAGTTCAACAGGAAAAAGCACTCGGACTAAAAGCTATAACAGATGGCGAATTTAGAAGAAGATACTGGCATCTGGACTTTTTGGCTTCTCTGATTGGAATCAAAGAAATAAAGGCAGAAAAATGGTCTGTTGATTTTAAAGATAGACAGCCAAAAGCTGCTACAATTAAAATAATCGACAAAATTGATTTTGATGAAAATAGTGAGTTCTTAAATCACTTTGATTATTTGAAAAGTATTGCAGGAAATGATGTTGATGTAAAGATGACAATTCCATCGCCAGCAATGTTACATTTGATTTGTTGTGTGAGAGCAACAGATTATCAGGCAATTGATTTATATAAAGATGAGAGTAAACTTTATGAAGATATTACACTAGCTTACCAAAAAATTATCAAAATATTTTATAATCATGGTTGTCGCTATCTACAATTAGATGATACTTCATGGGGCGAGTTCTGTGATGAAAATAAGAGAAATGCGTATATGGAAAGAGGGTTAGATATTAATAAGATTGGTGAAAACTATGTAAAAATGATTAATAGAGTATTAGAAGCAAAGCCAGAGGATATGGTTATTTCTATACATATTTGCCGAGGGAACTTCCGTTCTACATGGTTCTCAAGTGGTGGTTATGAGCCGATTGGGAAAATCTTATTTTCGAATTGTAATGTAGATGCATTCTTCTTGGAATATGATAGTGATCGTTCTGGAGATTTTGAACCGTTAAGGTATATAAAAGATCAAGAAGTAGTTTTAGGATTGATTAGCAGTAAATTTCCTCAATTAGAGGAAAAAGAAGCGATAAAAGAAAGGATTAAAGAAGCCAGTCAATACATTCCATTGAACCAATTATCCTTATCACCACAGTGCGGTTTTTCCTCTACAGAAGAAGGAAATGAATTGACTATTGAAGATCAATGGAAAAAATTGAGACTGATAAAAGAAATAGCTGAAGAAGTTTGGAACTAAATAAAATTGGAATGAACGTGAGAAGAGCTATAAAAAACAGCGCTTTCCGAATCTGGACAAAATCCCAAGTAGGATTAGTTAGATGATAGCTAAGATGAATTTAAAATGCATCTTAGCTATTTTTGTGTATTGCACACACATGCAGTATCTTGCTTCTAAATGGTTTTAAAATCTTTACATCTCTATAGATGGTTTTCTCCCCATTTACACATTTCTTCTAAAATAGGCATTAGAGATAGTCCTTTTTCTGAAAGGCTATATTCTACTTTAGGAGGAATTTGAGGATACTCTTTTCTAATAATGATTCCGTCATCTTCTAATTCTCGTAACTGTTGACTTAATGTTCGATAAGAGATCGTTCCTATTTTCCTATGCAATTCATTATATCGAATAGGCTGATGTTCTATAATCCAGTACATAATAACCATTTTCCATTTACCACTGATAATGGATAGGGTATATCCAAAAGGGGTATCTTTAATACTCCTAATATTATTTTGAAAATCTTTCATGCTCATTTTTACACTATCCTTTCTGTTAGTATGGGGCAAAAAAGTGCATACTACTGTTTTTTTATAAAATATTGTACAATAGACCAATCACTAAAACAAATAGATTGGAGAAATAATTATGAATAAGGTAAAAATCACAGTACTTAAAACAACTTTTGACAAAGAGTTAGCAGAAGAATATGGGGTGGAAGGATTGACAGCATGTCCAATGCTAAAAGCAGGACAAATCTTTTTTGCAGATTACGCAAAACCAAATGGTTTCTGTGATGAAGCATGGAAGGCGATTTATCAATATGTATTTGCTTTAGCACATGGAGCTGGAAATAATGTATTTTATTATGGAGATTGGATTAAAAAAACTGGAGTGGCGATTTGTAGCTGTAACGATGGGTTAAGGCCTGTAATTTTTAAGTTGGAAGCAACTGAAGAAGAATCAAATATTGACTATGAACCTATAAGATAACGTGATAGATTACAATAATTGTATATGGCAATGTATAACAAAACACAGCACAGATAATTAATTTCATCTGTGCTGTGTTTTGTTTGAATTAATTTATGGTGTTACTAAACCATTCAAGCGTTGCGTTTTTCATAGACTTTGGTAGAGTGTGATTATAAACTTCATCATATAACCATGCCAAAGTTTTAGTTTCTAAATATTTTTTCATTTCATTTTCGGCTTCTAGCATGACTACCTTTATTAAACAAGGACATTTAGTATGTGTATCTGGTAGATTGTCTTTATCCAATAAAATGTTGTTTTGTCGAATTTCTGCGCATTGAAAGAAATGTTCATTACCCTCTATTGCTTCAACAATATCCCAGAATGTTATTTTTTCAGGAGTTTTAGCTAAAGCATAGCCACCTTTTACCCCTGGAACAGATTTGATAATGCCAGACTTAGTTAGTTTGGCATATACCTTTGATAAATAAGTTTCTGATATCCCTTGAAATGTGGCTAAGTCACGTATCCTAACAGATTTACTGTCCTCCAAATTCACCATATATAGCAAGCAATGTAGAGCATATTCTACTCCTACTGAGAATTTCATATTCCATAATCTCCTTGTATTAGGTTTCATATTGTTTAATAATAGCGTATTAATTTAAGTTGTTCAACCCTCAGTATTGGTGGTTATGATTTAAATTAATGAAAAGAGATAAATATTGACAAGCATTAAAATAAATAGTATTCTATTATGGACAAAAATAATCGTGGATAATAACTATCCATAATTGTAAGAAAAGGAGCACGAAATGTTTACAGAAAAATTTTATGAAGTTTTAAAGTACGAGGGTGTAGTTTCAATAACATCATGGGGAGAAGATGAGCCACATGTAACTAATACTTGGAACTCCTATTTAGTTATAACAGATGACGAAAGAATTCTAATTCCAGCGGCTGGACTTCGTAGCACAGAAAATGATGTTCATATAAATAATCGAGTAAAGGTAACTTTAGGTAGTAGAGAGGTTTTAGGTTTTAATGGTTATCAAGGGACAGGCTTTTTAGTTGAAGGAACAGCAAGATTTATTAACTCAGGTTTAGAATTTAAGATGATGCGAGAAAAATTTCCATTTGCTAATAGAGTGTTAGAAATCACAGTTATATCAGCAAAACAACTTCTTTAATCTTTATGAATTTTAATAGACTATGTCACAAATATGAGTGGTATAGTCTATTATTACTTTAGTCATAGATTGGCATACGAAGAGTTATAGTAAGAATGAATGCTTAAGGTGAAACATAGCAAAAATGAAACCTTATTGTGAGAAGTAAGTTAAGAAAGGCAATATGACACAGCAGGAAGTCGATGAGATTTTAAATAAATACAATTAACGTCAAGGAGAGAGCATAATTAGCAACCTGTCTATGAGTATTTAATCATACTTAAGATTGCTGAAAATGCTCTTTTTTTATGTACTCATTTGTCAAAGCTTCTAATAGTTATGATAGGGTATTTTTTAATTCAAGAGATTTTCTTATATTACATTATTTTTATGTATTGCAAATAATATCCAATAAATGTATAATTTAATAAATTATAAAAATAAATAATATTTAAAATAATAATATAG
>JAHLFQ010000148.1 GCA_018883705.1 Candidatus Cellulosilyticum pullistercoris | reverse complement strand
GACTCTAGAGATCATTTTTATCTTGGTAGGGAATATATGTATCATAATAATTGGGAAAAATGCCTCCTTACTTTACAAACTTATCTTGCGCTCCCTACATCCACATGGAATGAGGAACGTTCTGCTGCTCTGCGTTACATTGCAAAATCCTATCTCAATCAAGATAAAAAGAAAGAAGCTATTTTATCCTTAGAGCTTGCAGCAAAAGAGGCGCCTCATCTTAGGGAACCTCTTATTGAACTTGCTACTATTTATTATTTTGATAAAGCATGGAAACAAGTAGCTACCTTAATCGATCAGGCACTACTTATCACAACACCCTCTCAAACTTTTATTAATGAAGGTAATGCTTGGGATTCTACGCCTTATGATATGGGATCTATTGCCCACTATGAACTTGGTCATCCTGATCTTGCTCTTGTTTACGCTATGAAGGCTTTAGAACTCTCTCCTAATAATGAACGTATACAAGCTAATATAGCATTCTATCAACAGCATATTATTTCTCTATATGCTACAAATACTCCCTCATCTTAGCCTTACATCCTAAGCTTAATAAAGGTATTTCTTCTTTAATATCCTCTTTAGATGCTTCTATCGATAGATTACATATTATCTATCACAAAAAAATCATTCACTTTTCATCTTATCGTCACATAGCGCTTCTAAAATAACTTCATAGATGCTTAATAACAAGATATCTATTTTCAACCCCAAAAAAATGCTCTCAACCTCCCCTGAGAGCATTTTTCCTTTTATATCATTACTTATCCTTATATCAAAAAAATCTTACCTTAATCATGATTTCTTAAGGTAAGATTTTTCATCTATACTATTTACTTTTCAAACGTCTCTACAATTTGATCTGCATGTTCACTAATAACAAAAAGTACTAAGTTATCCTTTACTGCAACCTTATAATTTTGCACTAATTCAAGTTGTTCAGGTAAATAACTTTGCCATTGTTCTTCTAAAGCTTTTTGTCTTTTTTCGATACCAGCTTTAACTGCCTCAATACTTGCTTCATCTTTTACCTCAAATACTGCAATTTCAGTTGCTGTTACATTCATCATTGGCATATTTACTGAGTAACTTGCTAATAATTCAGGATCGATACCATAAGTATCAGCAAACATCTCTTCTGGCATATCTACAGTTGCTGGAAGCTCAATACCGTCAGTAACTACAAAGAAAGTTTCTTTAGATACTGTTGGATCTTCTGCTGAAAAGCTCTCATCTGTATTTTGATCTACATTCTCATTTGTTTCTTCACCTGTTGCATTATCATCTGTTACATTGTTGTCAGATTCTTCTGTACTATTATCTGTACTTTGTTCAATCGTTGTATCTTCTGTTGATGCTTTTTGACCACAACCTGTTAAAACAGTTCCTCCAATTACAAATGTCATCATTAATGCTAAAAGTTTTTTGTTTATTTTCATATTCATGCTCCTCAAGTTCATTATTCTAATAGCACTAGACCTTTAAAATTCAAAGTCTATTTCCTGTGCTCTTTTTTTAGACGTCACTTTCGGCTTATTAGTTCCACTTATTTAAAATAAATATTTATGGTAACTCATTTTAAACTTACTGTTGAATAACAAAAAATGACTTACTTTCATTTATGATTGTATTTCCTACTATATAATCCTGAGTATTAGACATTTGAGTTCCAATGATGCCACTTGTTTCAAAAATAAAGGCTGGGTCTATAGCAACGCCATCAATAAGGTACTCAAAATGGAGATGTGGCGTTGAACTATCTCCAGTATTACCCGTAAACCCTATAACTTGTCCTGCTTTTACCTTATCTCCTGCTTTTACGCCATAACTACTTAAATGCATATAGCGTCCTTCTACACCATCTCCAAAATCTACAAAAATCATATGGCCACCACCATTTTCTACACCTTTTGAATCTGGTGCTGCCTTTATTACTATCCCATCTGCAATTGCATATATTGGCGTGCCTTCTGCTGCTCTGATATCAATTCCTTCGTGACTATAACCTGTCCTTTCCTGACTAAAAGGAGCTAACAGCTCTCCTGGTACTTGAAGTGGACTTATTAGAAATCCAGGGATTTGAATGTAGGGTAAGTTTAACTGGCTTGTATCTATGTATAATGAATGTTCACTTACTTGAAACTCTGTGACTTGTTCTAAGGTGCTCGCTTTAATCGATATACTACCTATTAAACATATCATAAGCATTAACCTAATACGGTTTCTTTTTTTCATTTTGTTCTACCTCCATGTATCCCTATCTAATACTACTATACCTAATTATTTGACAAAGATAAATGGAAAATTAACAGTATACATAGTTTTATTGTAAATCATCCATACTACTCCTAATTTATAATGTAAAAAAATATGATGGGGGTATCCTATGAAGTCATTTTTTAAATATTTTATTCTTTTTAGTGTGGGTGGTCTTGCTTATATGATGATTGAAATTTTATTTAGTGGAAGTACACATTGGACAATGGGTGTTTTAGGGGCTATTTGCTTTATTTTAATCGGTCTTATTGACTCCTACTTTGATTTGCCACTTTATAAGCAAATGTTTATAGGCGCAGTTATTGTAACGGCACTAGAATTTGTAGCCGGTGTTATTTTAAATCTCTGGCTCCATCTTAATATTTGGGATTATAGCGCGCTTCCCTATAATATTCTAGGTCAGGTATGTTTACCTTTCTCTATCCTTTGGTTCTTTCTATGTTTACCCGCTATTTTTCTTGATGATTGGATACGTACTGAATTTTTTGGTGAGACAAGACCTCATTATAAATTACATTAACTTCATTCTATTCTAGAATAAAATATATTTTTTATATTATTGGAACTTTATTTAATCGATTACGTCTATGTCTTATAAGCATTCTAAATATTATAAATTCAAAAAGGAGATTTATTATGTTTAAAAAATCTAAAAAATTATCTTTTATCATGATAGGTACTTCATTATTCATGTGTACCTCCCTTATTGCAGCACCTATGCTTAAAGAAATTAAAGCTTACCTTAATCCTTCTATCCAATATACCTTAGATGGTGAATCTATCCTAGAAAACACACAGACCATTTCATATCATAATAAAAACTATGTATCTATTGCTGATTTAGCTAATGCCCTTGGTCTTCAGGTAAGCTATGAAAATAATACAGTCAGCCTTACCTCACCTAAAGAAGAAGTCGTAGTCAATATCCCTCAGGCAACGATCAAAGAAGTACTAACCGATTCTAATCAAGTTGTGATTCTTCCAGAAGGCAAAGAAGATACCCCAGCTCATTACCTTATCTTAAATATAAATGCTAAAACAACTATTAAAGATACCGAATCTGCACATACATATACATTAGAAGAACTCAAAGAAGGTATGACCTTAAGTGTAGAGCATAGCCCTATGATGACACGTTCTCTGCCACCTCAAACAGCCGCCTACAGTATCACACTCCTAGAAAAAAATGAACCTACAGTGATAACTGATGAGGAAATACCTACTTTCACACTCCTTAAAAATATGAATATCGTAAGTATCAATGCGGATGCAAACTATTTTATCATTGCGCCTAAAGGAGTCTCTCAAGAGGATCCTAATAATCAAACCATCATCCGCTATTCTAAAGATACCCTTATGAATGCTCAGTCAAATCAGGACATTTCATCATCACTTCAAGTAGGTGATTTAGTAACTGTAAAAGTGGGGCCTGTTGCTACCCTTTCAATCCCACCACAAATGCTTGCCCTTGAAATCACTTTAGAGGCTTAAATTAAATAAATAGTCCCATTAATATTTAGATTAATGGGACTATTTATTTTGACCTATCATACTATACCTTCTAATACTCACTTTTTGAAAACGATTATCACTTATGTTGACAAACTTTATTATAATTGTTATTATTATTCTATCATTAACAATACATCGATGAGTCATCATCACTACTTCATGTGGTTAAGCAAGCTAATATACTAGCTTGCTTCTTTCCACAATTTTCATATAAAATAAATATAGATATATTTATAAAATAATATTAATAGAAATGAGGGATCTATATGTCTAAATATACAATTGAATCTGTTATCGGAAGAGAAATTCTTGATTCTAGAGGCAATCCTACTGTAGAGGCAGTTGTTACTCTATCAAATGGATCTGTTGGAATTGGTGCTGCACCAAGTGGCGCATCTACTGGTATCTTTGAAGCATTAGAACTTCGTGATGGAGATGCTAATAGATATGTTGGAAAAGGTGTTTTAAAGGCCGTTGAAAATATTAACTCAATTATTGGTCCTAGCCTCATTGGAATGGATAGTACAAATATTGCTGCCATCGACCAAAAAATGATTGCTTTAGATGGTACAAAAGATAAATCACATCTAGGTGCTAATGCAATTCTAGCTGTTTCACTTGCTACAGCTAAAGCGGCTGCCAATGCTTTAGGCTTACCACTTTACCGTTTTATTGGTGGTATTAATGCAGATACACTTCCAGTACCTATGATGAATATCCTAAATGGTGGTGCTCACGCTGCTAATAATATCGATATTCAAGAGTTTATGATTATGCCAATTGGTGCTTCTTCATTTAAAGAAGGTTTACGTTGGTGTACTGAAGTATTCCATACTTTAGCTAAACTACTTAAAAGTAAAGGTCTTTCAACTGCAGTTGGTGATGAAGGTGGCTTCGCTCCAAACTTAAGTTCTGATGTAGAAGCAATTGAACTGATCTTAGAAGCAGTCGTAGCTGCTGGTTATACACCAGGTACTGACTTCGCTCTTGCAATCGATGCGGCTTCAAGTGAATGGAAAGCTGAATCTGGCTATCTTCTTCCTAAATCACAAAAAGCTTACACAACAGATGAATTAATTAGCTTCTGGACTGATTTATGTGAACGTTATCCAATTCGTTCTATTGAAGATGGTTTAGATGAAGAAGACTGGGCTGGTTGGAAAAAACTCACTGATGCTTTAGGTCATAAAGTACAACTTGTTGGCGATGATCTATTTGTTACTAATACATCTCGTCTTGCAAAAGGTATCGAAGAAGGCTGTGGTAACTGCATCTTAATTAAACTTAATCAAATCGGTTCATTAAGTGAAACTTTAGCAGCTATCAATATGGCTCATAAAGCAGGCTATCGTGCAGTCATCTCTCATCGTTCAGGTGAAACAGAAGATACAACGATTGCAGACTTAGCTGTAGCACTTAATGCAGGTCAAATTAAAACTGGTGCACCTAGCCGTAGCGAACGTGTTGCTAAATACAATCAACTCCTTCGTATTGAAGACCACTTAGAAGGTCATGCAAAATACTTAGGTAAAAACTGTTATTAAGATTTCTCTCATTTATACAAAGTCCTAAGAGGAACATCCTCTTAGGACTTTTTTATAAACTACTTGATCTTTCCCTTATGATTTAGATAAAATAATTTTGATAACAATTATCATTTTTATTGACAGACAACTTAACTTATGCTATTATTTAATTATCCATAACACATACATATATGAATCATTATTACTTCATGTTATTGGGTAAAAACATCTTTTATCCAATAACCCACTCCATTTATTTGGAAAGCTAACATTGCTATCCTTTTCTTTAACCTATAATATAGAACTAGCCCCCTAAATGAGTATCCACATACTACTCACTTAGGGGGCTAGTTCAGTAAATAACAATTTTTAACTATTTTGTTAGTTCATCCATTGCCTGATTGACTAGGGCATCTACGCGAATATTGCCTGCTACATCTGCGTGCCCTTTGACCTTAATAAACTTAATATCTTCACACTCTGAAACTAATTGATCCATCTTAATCCAAAGTTCTTTATTTTCTACGGGTTCCTTTTTTGAATTTACCCATCCTTTCTTCTTCCAACTATGAATCCAAGAAGTAATACCATTAATGCAATACGCAGAATCACTGTGTAATCTAATAGGTATTTTCTTATTTCGAATGGCTTCGAGCGCCTTTATGATAGCTGTCATCTCCATCTGATTATTAGTTGCTCCAAAACACGCTGCTGCATCTTCTTTATAATGCTCACCATAGCTTAGCGTATATGCCCAAGCAGATACACAGTCCTCCTTACCATTTCCTCTCGCACCACCATCAGTATAAACAATAATTTCTTTACTCATGCTTTTCTATCATTCCTTTAAATATTTATATTTTACTAAAAGACTTTCCTGTCTATTCCTTAGAATACTTTTTCTTCACACATTCTGTAAGCAAATATTCAATATAATATCTGTAATCTCCTAACTCCTATCACATTTAAATATAGCTTGTATCAGC
>JAHLFQ010000147.1 GCA_018883705.1 Candidatus Cellulosilyticum pullistercoris | reverse complement strand
ATTTCCGTCATTCCTTTAATTAATAAGTACAATCATTTAATTGTACTAAGAACCTTCTCCAAAGCCTATGCATTGGCAGGCATTAGAGTAGGTTATGCCATTAGTTGTGAAGAACTGATTGATTTAATCAATACAGTGAAAGTCCCTTATAACTTAAATATGTTTTCTCAACTTGTTGCGACGTGGGCTATCGAGCATAAAGAGGTTTTTAAGGAAAATGCACGCAAAATAATAGCTGAGAGAAAAATACTATATGAAGGGTTAAAGAGCCTGGGTTTTAAAACCTATCCTTCTGAGGCAAATTTTATTTGGGTTGAACTGCCGGATAGATATTTTGATTTACTGATTCAAAGAAAAATATATATTCGTAAAATGGTCATAGAAGATAGAAATTACTATCGCATCAGTATCGGTACACCAGAAGAAAATGAAATATTACTTACAGCATTAAAGGAGATGAAAGCATGAGAACATCAACTATAAGAAGAGAAACAGCAGAAACTTCTATTTGCCTTTTATTAAACTTAGATGGTGAAGGAAAGGTAGCCACTCAAACAGGCATTGGATTTTTTGATCATATGCTTACACACATTGGTAAACATAGCTTAAGTGACTTGAAAATACAGGTTAAAGGAGATCTAGAAGTAGATTGTCATCATACCGTTGAAGATACAGGAATTGTTCTAGGGCAGGCTATTAAAGAAGCAGTAGGTAATAAAGAAGGGATTAATCGTTATGGGCATGCTATGATTCCAATGGATGAGGCACTTATTGCATGTGCTATTGATTTATCTGGTAGACCGTATGTGGCTATCGATACACCTTTTACAGTAGAAAAGGTTGGTACATTTGATACAGAAATGGTAGAGGAATTCTTTAGAGCAGTAGCTGTTAATGCTGGAATGAATCTACATATTGAAGTGCGTAGGGGAAAAAATAATCACCATATTATTGAAGGAATGTGCAAAGCTTTTGCTAAGGCGCTGCTTATGGCAGTTACTTTTAATCCACGCATTAAAGGCGTACCTTCCACAAAAGGTATGTTGGAGGTGTAAAAATGAATATTGCTATTATAGATTATGGAATGGGAAATTTAAAAAGTGTAAAAAAAGCCTTTATTGCCTTAGATTTTAAAGCAGAAATAACAGCAGAACCGGAAGCAATCTTAAAGGCAGATAAAGTCATTTTACCTGGGGTAGGGGCTTTTAGAGATGCTATTGATACACTGAATGAAACAGGGTTTAGTGAGGCAATTCGTGAAGTAGTAAAAAAAGGGACACCTCTGCTTGGCATTTGCCTTGGCATGCAGCTTCTCTTTGATAAAAGCTATGAATATGGTGCTTATGAAGGATTAGGTATACTCCCAGGTGAAATTGTTCGTTTTAAATCAGAGCATATGATAGAGGCAAATGGTGAAAGGTTAAAAGTGCCGCATATGGGCTGGAATAATCTTGAGATCGTTAAGACAGAACCTTTATTTAAAGGGATTGAAGATGGAAGTAGTGTGTATTTCGTCCATTCTTACTATCTAGAAACAACAGCAGATGTTGTCAGTAGCTATACAACCTATGGCAATCGAATTGCTGTTGCTGCTCAAAAGGATAATATTTTTGCAACACAGTTCCATCCAGAAAAAAGTGGAGCAGTTGGGCTACAAATCTTAAAAAATTTTGGAGGCATGAAATAAATGAAATTATATCCAGCCATTGACTTAAAAGATGGAAAATGCGTAAGACTTCTACAAGGAAATTATAATGAAGTAACGGTTTATGGCAATAATCCCGGTGAAATGGCTAAGAAATGGGAAAGTTTAGGTGGAGACCTTTTACATATTGTAGATTTAGATGGCGCTAAAGCAGGTAAAGAAGTAAATGGTAAGGCCATTAGGCAAATTGTAGAAGCGATTCAAATTCCTATTGAATTAGGGGGAGGAATTCGCAGTATTGAAGATATTCGTTTACAACTAAGCCGTGGCGTTCATCGTGTCATTCTAGGAAGTGCTGCTATTAAAAATAGAACATTGGTCAAAGAAGCAATAGAGACCTTTGGGGCAGATAGAATTGTAGTGGGTGTAGATGCAAAAGATGGCATGGTTGCTATAGAAGGATGGCTTGAAGTTACAGATACATCAGCCCTTGTTTTTTGTAAGGAACTTGAGAAGATAGGCGTACAAACTATTATCTATACAGATATTGCAAAAGATGGCATGATGCAAGGACCTAATATTGAAGAAACTAGGAAACTTGTAGAAAATACACATTTAAATATTGTTGCATCGGGAGGTGTTTCTTCTCTAGAGGACTTAAAAGCACTAGAAAAAATCGGTGTTTATGGCGCTATCATTGGTAAAGCCATCTATACAGGTGCCATTGATTTAGAAGAAGCAGCCAAGTTATTTAAGTAGAGTCTTTGATCATAGGTTCAAGGGGAGAAAGGAGGGATTTAGATGTTAAGTAAACGTATTATTCCTTGTTTAGATGTAAAAGGAGGACGCGTTGTAAAAGGTGTTCATTTTGTTAATTTAATAGATGCAGGAGATCCTGTCAAAATCGCAAAAGCTTATAGCGATGCGGGGGCAGATGAAGTGGTGTTTTTAGATATTACAGCTTCGTCGGATAAGCGAAATATTATTTTAGATGTAGTAGAGCGTACTGCAAGTGAGGTATTCATTCCTCTCACTGTAGGAGGAGGCATTCGTAGTATTGAAGATATTAGGAATATCCTAAATGCAGGAGCAGATAAGATTTCTATGAATTCTGCAGCTATTAAAGATCCTAATTTAATCAATCAAGGGGCTGAGCGTTTTGGAAATCAGTGCATTGTAGTAGCTATTGATGCAAAAAGAAAAGCTGAAGGTGAGTTTGAAGTTTATATACATGGTGGCAGAATTCCAACAGGGATTGATGCAGTAGGCTGGGCGATAGAAGCTGAAAAACGTGGTGCAGGAGAAATATTGCTTACGAGCATGGATCGTGATGGTACTAAAGCTGGCTATGATTTAGAGTTAACAAGAACCATTAGTGAAGCCGTACAGATTCCTGTTATTGCATCAGGTGGTGCGGGGACTAAGGCACATTTTGCAGCTGCATTTAATGAGGGGAAAGCAGATGCAGCTTTAGCAGCATCCCTCTTCCATTTTAAAGAATTAGAAATTAAAGATTTAAAACGTTATTTACAAACACAAGGTATACCAGTCAGATTATAACAGTGCAGGAGGTCATTATGAATAAAGAAGAATTTTTACAAGCCGTAAAATATGATGAGAAAGGATTAGTACCTGTTATTGCACAAGATTTACATTCAAAAAAAGTAAGAATGCTAGCCTATATGAATGAAGAAGCCCTTCTTAAAACGTTAGAAACAGGTAAGGTACATTATTTTAGCAGAAGTCGTCAATCCCTTTGGTTAAAAGGTGAAACCTCGTCTTATTATCAATATTTAAAAGGCATAGCAGTAGATTGTGATGGAGATACTTTACTCCTTCAAATAGAACAAACAGGTGGTATTTCTTGTCATACGGGTCATTCAAGTTGCTTTTATAGAGAATTAAAGGAAGATTTACCTAAAGTGAAGCAAGAAGTTATGAAAATGGAAAACAATCAAATGCTTACTGAACTTTATACAACCATTATGGAGAGAAAGACAAATCCTAAAGAAGGATCTTATACGAACTACCTATTTGATAAAGGATTAAACAAAATATTGAAAAAGGTAGGAGAAGAGTGCACAGAGGTAATCATTGCTGCTAAAGATAATGAACATAGTGAGCTTACCTTTGAAATTGCAGATTTAATGTATCACTTAACAGTCATGATGGCTGTAAAAGGTATTACATGGGATGATGTAGCGATAGAATTGCAACAAAGAAAGTAGAATGTTTTTTTATAGTCAATTATGTAAAATATGATATAATAGGATATAAATAAATGGACATTATAGGACTTATATTAATTTACATTAAAGGAGCGACATCATGAATAAACCTAAAGTATGTATTATTTTTACAGGC
>JAHLFQ010000146.1 GCA_018883705.1 Candidatus Cellulosilyticum pullistercoris | reverse complement strand
GCTGCATCATCTGCAACATTATCCCCTTTCCAACTCACACGAATTGTCGTACGGTCCTGAGATATTACAGGTTCATCTACTTCAGTAATCGTTGGAGGTGTACCAATTGCATCATAGCAATCTGTTTGATCGTAAAGCACATTATCTGCACTGTCTTTAAAGATTAAATTTGTAATAGTCGCTTGTACATTTGAAAAAGCAAATCCAAAACGTACATTCGTATCAACACCATTAGTTTTTAGCAGTTCAGCATCTGTAAACTTATAAAGTTTTGTTTGAGGGTCATTATTACCTTGTGTAAATTCTGAATACCAGCCATCTGCTGTTTTCTTTATGACAACATGAAGATTTTCCCCTGCAACGTATTTAGTGTTGATCCCACCTGCTGATACTGTAGCCTGACCTGCTTTAGTAAATGTATTTCTAACTGTTCCATCTCCACGGAATCCTAGTGTTGCAGCCAATGTAATAGGTGTTTGATCATCAAACATTCCTATGAAAAGTCCATTGCTACCGCCACCTGCTAAAGGCTCAATCTTAATATCTGCTTCTATAGAGTATGTATCCTGACTAGGACTAAATACATAGTAACCTACATTATTTAATGAGCTGATTGAAGCCTCTTTATTGCTATGTACCACTTCTAATTTCTGACCAACTGGTGTAACCGTTAATGAATCTGATGAATCTATCTCTATTGGCATAGATTTTTGCTCATTAGCAACATCTGACCCAACTAATTTACCTGTATTTCTTACAGTCATACTATGTAAATAAGCTTCTCCTTGACTTGCTAATGTGAATCTTAAAGTAGTTGCTTCACCTTTATAAGTATAGGTAATAGCAGTATTGTCTACTTCTGACTTCATTTGATCTGAATCAAAAGAACCAGTTCCTGCTAAGTTAGAAGCTATTAATGTACCACCACTACCATAAACACATACATTAAATGTAATCTCAGCATCACCTGCTACAACAACATCTATAGTATTTCCATCATTTAAAGCTAAGCCATGAGCATTATCATGCCAATAGGGTGATTTAGTACCTGTTCCTTTACCTAAGGTTAGTATACCATTATCAGTTGTATACTCTTCTTTAATAGGATTATCACTTGAAAAATCATGTGGGATAATCTCACTTTTAGCATAATCAAAAGAATAAATGTCTGATACTTTTGGTGTTACAAATTGACTTGTATCTTGCACCTTAATGGTATAAGTTGCTGGATTAGTCGTCTTATCTTTAAAGGTTACAACTATATCACCATTTTCATTAACCTCTAAGTTTTCAACCGTTTCTGGACTATTATTTGTTAGATCTTTCCCTGTAAGAGCATTACCTTCTAAATTAAGACTTACATAAGCTTTCTCACTTTGAGCATAGTACACATCACCATTTGTTACTTCAGCTTGTGCTTGATCCTTTTCAGAGGCTGCACCTTGTAAATTCATTTCTACGTCACCAATAGAAATAGAAAAATTCTTTTGTTTCCATTGTGTTATTGATAAATCTTCACTAGTATTTTCAACTTTTAAGCTATGAATATAACCTTGTCCACTTAAATCAGCTACTTTAAAAGTTAATGTAGTTGGCTCTCCTACATATATAAGTGATACTTCTTCTCCATCTGTAGATACTTTTAAATCAATATCCTCACTAGAAAATTCCCCATTATTTGTATCTGGTGCTGAAACTATCAACTTACCACCATTACTATATGGACATAATCCAAATGTAATAATAGCATTTCCTGCTACTTTTACCTCAAAGCTATTACCATCTTTCACAATAAGTCCGTGCTTATCTCCATTATGAGACATTTTATTATCCCCATTAATGGTAAGTAATCCATCTGGTGTTACTATTTTATTAATTAGTTCACCCTTAATCGTTGGTAGGCCTAGTGCTGCTGCTTTATCAAGGTTACCAAATTCATATGTATAAGTCTTGTTTTGCTCAGGTTGCACTTCATTATTTTGTTCAGGTTGTAATTCAAGTGCACCACTTGTTGACCGTTCTATTTCAGTTTCATTATAAAGTACAGAGTACGGAAGGTCTCTCACCTCATCCTTTTGCGCCTCCATCATATTGCCTAGAGAGGGTACGCTAGCTGATACCACCATTGCACCTGTTAAAACCACAGAAACGCGTTTTTTTAATTGTGTTTTAACAACCTTTTTCATCTTTCCACTCCTTTTAGCATTAAAATTTATAGTTATAAATGATTTTTATGACAAATAGATTTTACAAAACTTTTCACTATTTTACAATATAAACTAAAAATTTTATATTTATGACAATTTTTGAGTTGTTTTATGTTTATTTTAAATAAACAAAGAAATAAAATCATGATACTTTTATCCATTTTTATTTATCTTTAAAAAACACTTATAGACAATACAACCTATATCGCCCATTTTTTACTTACTATTTTTTATACTATAATTTTTATATTGTACTAAATATTGATATTTAACTTTTATAATGTAAATAGTTAATACGATTGATATTCTATTTGTCCCTTGCTTTCCTCACAAATACATGCTATAAATAGGTGAAATTTTAAATTCTATTTATTAAAGGAGCCTAACTTATATGACAACCAATACTTTCAAAACAATTGGTATCATTGGTGCTATGGATGAAGAAGTAGAAATCCTTAAATCAATGTTAGATATTAAAGAAACTGTTACTGAAGCAGGTATGACTTTTTATAAAGGGATGCTACATAACAGCGAAATCATTCTTGCACGTTCAGGAATTGGTAAAGTAAATGCTGCTGTATGTGCACAACTTATGATTACTCTCTTTAAAATTGATTACCTTATTAACTCTGGTGTAGCAGGTACACTTCAACCAGATATTAATCAAGGAGATATTGTCATCTCTACTGATGCTGTACAACATGATGTGGATACAACTGTATTTGGCGACCCATTAGGTGCTATCCCACGCCTTGGTGTAACATTCTTTAAGGCAGATGAAGCACTTATGGACTTAGCTGAAAAAGCTGCTCATAGCTTAAACTTTGAAGGTGTATCTATCTTTAAGGGACGCATCGCTAGTGGAGACCAATTCGTTGCTGGTGGTGAACTTAAAGAACGCATCTGGTCAAACTTTGCACCTTCTGCAGTCGAAATGGAAGGAGCTTCTATTGCACATGTGGCTTACTTAAATCAAGTACCATATGTCATCATTCGTGCCATCTCTGATAAAGCAGATGGTAGTGCAGATTTATCTTATGAAGAATTCTTACCACTTGCTGCAAAACACGCTAGCTTATTACTTGAAGCAATGGTTAAACTTTCAGTAGAATTGTAATTATCTTCTAAAATAAGTTGTATCACTAAAAAACCATGCATAACTAGAATACTTCTAGCTATGCATGGTTTTTATTTATGATTATTTAATTGTAATCTTTCAATTTCCCGTCTTTGCTCTTCTATAATTCTTTGATAACTACTTTCCTTCTCACACCACTCATGATTAAGTGTGTTAATAAGAGAAGCCATTTCGTCTGCACTTCCTATAATACGATTAAAAAGTAACAAATTAGATTTAAGAATTTCTGGAATTTCTATATGAGAGTATCTTAATCTATGGTCAATTTCCCCATAACCTTCCTCAAAAATAGTTCTTACTTGAATTTCTGCAATGACTCTTCGATTCGTTGGATAGAATTCTACTAGATAGTGTACTGACCTATATCCCGAAGCTCTTGACCTTACTTCTATATCTAAGTTTTTAAAGACCTCTACATTGTCTCCTTCTCTTACATTAGCTGTAATTTCAATCACATTCCATGTATTTACAATATATTCATGGATTTCTTGCCATTGCTCCTTAAAGATATGAATAACCCTTATCCCTATTAAATCATTGATTTCATCCTTATAATTTTCAGCCGTAAGCTGAAAATCTTCTCCATATTTATTTTTTCTATCTGCTGTTTTTCTAATCACTTTTTCGATGAGTCTATCCGGTTCTTTCATTCTTGATTTAACGGTATGAATGTTTTTTTGAGAGCGTAGAATATTAGCAATAAAGTCTCCATGATTCTGATACGCATCCATATGAGTGACATAATCTTTATAAATAGCTGATAGCGTATCTATTTCTATATTATTCTCATTGATTAATTGTAAAGTATAGGGATACTTCAATAAAAACTCATCTAGATTAAACTTAGTTATCATCGTTATACTCCTTATTTCTCCTATGTCCTGTGCCTTCTTGTACATACTTTCATTGGTTAACTCATCTATTTTTTATCGTATGTGACTTTCATTTACTTTTATTATATACTTATGAATCCCTCTTAATCAAATGCTTTGATGCTTCTAAATTTGAAGTTAATAAAAAATCCTAAAACATATTTAAAGTTTTTCACTTGCTATGTTTTAGGATTTTCTCCTCTTTTATTCTAGCATTATCAGCTAATAGATTACTCATAATCCGTTGGATTATCAGGGTCATCTGGTGAATAAACGGCTCCCCCTAGAAGCTGTTCTTCTTTCTCAAGATAGGCGCCAAACCTTGGATTAATTGCCTTAAAGAACATATTGATAAAATTAATTAGAACAAAGAATACCACATACGTGGCTATAAATATCTCTATATTGCCTAAGAGCTCAAATAGTCCCCCCATAACTGTGTTTCCATGTTTAAAAAAATAAGCTGATAGTTTATAAGCCGCTAGCGTTGCTATAGCAAGAGGGAATGTAAAGGCTGCATAAGTAGGTTTAAATCCGTCTTTAAATAATTTTAAAATATAAGTGTATACTACAACTAATAAGATTAACCCTGTAACAATCAGCCATGCCAGCATATAACTATTAGGATGCGGTTCTATCGTTAATATACCCACAATGCCAAGTGGTGCTGGTGAACATACAATGCCTACTGTAGGCAATTTATGGTCATCTAGTATTTCACTTCTAAAAACGATATATAAAACAACAGGTAATAAAATCGTATACATAGTAAAACCAAACATTAACATGAAGTGTGCTATAGATGGAATGATTCCTCCCATCCCTTTACTTGCCACACTTCCAGTAATCATTCCGGTATAAATAATAAAGCAAGTCGGCATGATATTCTCAAAGTCCCACTCTCTAACCCGAATAATGGTATAGAAAATAGCAATCCCATAGTGATAAACGACCACAGCTAACCAAATAGCACTACATATG
>JAHLFQ010000145.1 GCA_018883705.1 Candidatus Cellulosilyticum pullistercoris | reverse complement strand
ACTGCAATCTCAGGACCTGCCCATGTATAAAATACATCGTGGGCTTCTCTAGCTACTGATGAACCAACTACATTGGTGATTGCAAGTACTCTTGCACCTTTTGTTTTGGCAAGCTTCATTGCCGCTAATGTATCTGCTGTTTCACCTGATTGTGAAACAACAATAAGTAAGCTGTGCTCATCAATAAATGGATCACTATATCTAAATTCAGAGGCAATCTCCACTTCGACAGGTACTTTCGCTAATTTTTCAATCGCATATTTACCCACTAATCCTGCATGATAAGCTGTCCCACAGGCTACAATATACATTTTTGTAATGCCTTCTAAGTCTTCTTTTGTTAAATTAATATCATCTAAATGAATCATACGGTTTTCATCAAGTCTTCTTAAAAGTGTATCACGAATGGCTTGAGGTTGATCATAGATTTCTTTCATCATGAAATGGTCAAATCCACCTTTTGAAGCAGCTTCGATATCCCATTCAACCACTTTTAGTTCTTTGTTAATTACTTTTTGATTCTTATCTAAGATTTGAATTTTTCCATCTTTTACATAAACTATTTCATCATTTTCTAAGTAATACACATGACGTGTATATTTTAGGATAGCTGGTACATCAGAAGCGATAAAGTATTCCCCTTCTCCTACCCCTACAATAAGTGGGCTTTCTTTACGAACAGCAATAAGCTCACCTGGATGATTAGAGGATACTACACCTAGTGCATAGGCTCCTCTAAATTGTGCCACTGCTTGATATACTGCTGCTAATAAATCTCCTTCGTAGTATTTATCAATCAGATGAACAGCTACTTCTGTATCTGTTTCAGATTTAAATACATAGCCTTCAGCCATTAGCATTTCTTTAATTTCCATGTAATTTTCAATAATACCATTATGAACAACTGCAATGGTTTCACTTTTATTTAAGTGAGGATGAGAATTAACATCTGATGGTGCACCATGTGTTGCCCATCTTGTATGACCAATACCCACTGTTCCTAAAATAGGTGTTTCTTTTAACATACTCTCTAGATTAGCCAGTCTTCCTTGCTTCTTAGTCCAACACACCTGACTACTATCATTAACAACTGCTACACCTGCAGAGTCATATCCTCTGTATTCTAATTTTTCTAAACCATCACAAATGACATCTGCAGCTTGTTTGTTTCCAATATATCCTACAATTCCGCACATAACAAAAAAACCTCCTGATATTATAACATTTCATCAGGGAAATTCACGATAAGCACTTTGTCCTAAAAATTACTTTTTAGTTTTGTTTGCTTATTTAGGGTGTGAGCCCTCTAGAGCATCCGCCGAATCTTCGATCACTCTAGTCCTCGTCAACTTATACTTTATCTTATTATATAAGTTCTGGCGCTTTTACTTTTCTATTTCCCTCGTGACATTATAGCACACTACATAATATGAATACTAGTATAAAAAATAAATTTGTCCTTTTATAGCTTTTTTTGAAGAATTAGGTAAAAAACAAGCAAAGCACTATGTGCTTTGCTTATTTTTTAGGTAACCAATTTTTAATAGTTTCTTTAATAGCACCCTTAAGCTGTTTAGATTGTTCAGTTGTAATTTGTCCATTATTTACTGCTTCATCTACTACTTTGAAATATTCTTTAGTAATGCATTTTTTGAATTTCTTTGTGCTAATTTTTTCAGCTTTTAAGATATCTTCTAATTTCTTACCATCTTTAATATAACTAACTATTTGATTTTCTGATACACCCATTTTTTTAAGTGCATTAGTAATCATTTTAAAATGATCTAATGTAAATGGTTTTTGTTTTTCAGTATTTTTCTCATCTTGGTGCTGTTTTGTACAGTCTGACTTATTTGGCACCATTTCTTTTTTAGGCATAGTTGTTGCCTGTGGTGCTGTTGTAGCCTTTGGAATGGTTATTGCCTGTGGTGTTGTTGTAGCCTTTGGCATAGTTGTTGTTTGTGGTGCTGTTGTAGCCTTTGGCGTAGTTGTTGCTTGTGGCGCTGTTGTAGCCTTTGGCATGGTTGTTGCTTGTGGCGCTGTTGTAGCCTTTGGCATAGTTGTTGCTTGTGGTGCTGTTTCCTTTCTAACTGGTGTTGCAAATACTGAACTTACCATTAATGATGCTAATAGAAGACAAGTCATACCTTGCCATTTTTTACGATTCATAATTAACCTCCTAAAATCATTTATAGAATTAGAATATGGAAATTCCTTGTTTCTATACTGTCAATAAATAGGAATAGTTATTTTAAATAACAAGCATAATTTTATTTTAAATGGTTATATTAAACTTATCTTAAGTTCTATATGGAGGTATTGTCATGGTTAAACATCTTTTATGTACTAATTGTGGCTATGACATGGTAGGCTCAGAATATATAGCAAATACCGTTGATGCTTCACTCTGTCAACAGGGCCCAATGTACAGTAATCAAACTCTATTAAATCTAAATACCAAACCCTATCATCAGATCACTTGTCCCTATTGTAAATCCACAGGTAACTGGACAACATAAAAAAACATCCTTAATTGGATGTTTTTTTATGTCTTTTTTATATATTAGGAAACTGCCAAGTGCTTTTCATCAATAGCTATTAAACTTTGCTCAACGCTCCAGAAAAAGTATTGCTCTCCTAGCTGCTCAACCACTCCACTTCGTTCCATTAATGCCATTACTTTAGGTTGTATACCTGAAAATAGCACTTTTGTTCCTTGTTTATGTAGACTTTCACAAATTTCACCGAAAAACTGTGTACCGGTTGTATCTATTAAAGGAACGCCTCTCATAGAAAAAATAACATAATCCATATGTTCAAGTTCATTTAATACCTGTTTAATTTTTTCTGTTGTCGTAAAAAATATAGGCCCTGTTAAGTAAATGACCTTTGTTTTTTCATGCGAATGCTGTACATTAATACCATTTTTAGATAAGCGTTTTAAATCTATATCACTTAAGTTAATTTCAATATCAGAGATACGTATCACAAAGAATAATATTGAGAAAACAACTCCAATTAAAATAGCAGTTGTTAAATCAAAAATCACAGTTGCTATCATTGTAATTAAAAATTGTGCAATAGCCGTTTTTAATCTTTTTTTAAACATGAATCTTATGCTTTCCCATTCATTCATACGCCATGCTGTAACCATTAAAACACCAGCAAGTGCTGCTAATGGAATCTGTGACATAATTTCTCCTAGTAAAAACATAGACGCAAGCAATCCTACTGCATGAAAAATACCCGTAAGTCTTGTTTGCGCACCTGACTTGATGGCAACACTTGTACGTGCAATAGCAGCTGTAGCAGGAACACCCCCAAAGAAAGGAAGCACGATATTTCCAATGCCCTGTGCAACAAGTTCTCTATCTGCATTCAATTTTTCACCTTTCATTCTACCTGCTGATGCCCCACATAATAAACTCTCAATCATTCCAAGTGCTGCAATAACAATAGCCGGTGATATCAAATTTTTAATTTGATCAATTGAAATATTACCCAAACTTAATCTTATACTAGGTAATAATGTCTTAGGAATATCACCTACCACTGCCACATCTTTCTTTAATACGAGACTAAGACATAATGACACAGTAATACCAACAAGAGATGAGGGGATTTTTGAATTCCATTTCTTTGGCCAAACAATCATGATCATGATTACAACCATTCCAAATAATACGGCATACCAATTAGGACTAAAACCTAATTCTCCATAAGAGATAAGTTTTGCTATATTGGTGCTGCCTTCAGATGTTACACCAAAAAAATTATCTATTTGTCCCATTGCAATAATAATTGCAATACCTGAGGTAAATCCTGTAATAACAGGTGCTGGAATCAGTGAAACTAATTTTCCTAACTTCAAAATACCCGCAACACATAAAATCACACCAGCTATTAATGTTGCAATAAATACCCCTTGCATTCCATAATCATAAACAATTTTAATGAGAACAGCCGTCATTGCTCCTGTCGGTCCTGATATCTGATAAGAAGCACCTGATAGACTACCAATAATAAAACCTGCTAAAATAGCTGTAATAAGACCTGCAGCTGCATCGGCTCCGCTACTTACACCAAATGCAAGAGCTAACGGTAAAGCTACTGCTGTGACAGTTAGTCCAGCTAATATGTCTTGTGACAACTTTTTCCCATTATAGTTTTCAAATTCCTTCCTTAAATCTGAAATGTACTGCTTAAACATTATTCTCCCACCTTATTATGTTTTATATATGAAACGTTTTTAGTATACTATTAATATTTATTTTTTTCTATCTATTAGTCGTAATATACAAAAATTTATTACTTTTAGCTAACAAACTATTCGTTTTAAAATAAAGTTTAAATAAATTGCCTCCTTGATTTATTCGCTTCTACTTCTAATAGAAATGCTTTTAATACTTTATCACTCTCATGATGCCTTATAAAATAAAAAAGCAGACCAATGTCTGCTTTTTTATTTTGAATTTCTATCTATTGTTCTAAATATTTATCTTATCCATACCGTTGTTTTTACAGGGATATGGGTATAAAGCCACTGACTATCTTTTTCAGATAAGCGTACACATCCATGTGATGCCTTACTTCCTAGTTCATATTGACCTGATTTAATGTATTTACCCGATTTGTCAAATAAAATAGAATGATACATATAATCTCTAAAAAATACAAGCGCATATTTACAGCGATACCCCTTTTCTACACCAATATAAGGAATCATATACTGAACTTCATAAACCCCTCCTGGAGTTGGATTATGATTTTTTCCTGTAGAGCAAACAAAACTTTTTTCTAACTTCCACTTCTCACCTTGTTTTCGAAGTACATACGTTCTTTGTCTATAAATATCTGTCCATAACAGATAGTCTGTTGCACTTTCTATTTTACTAAGTCTTACAAACTCTTCAATATCTGCTGCATCAACCTTACCTAAGGCTGCTCCTTTTTCGCCAATAATACGTATACTATTATAAGGCACTTGATATTTTTTCCCTTCCTTATCCTTAATTAAAAAATAGGAATGTTTCTCACTTCTACAAAGTTCAACAATATCTTTTTCTTTAAACGGCCCAACCCCATATTTCATTTGTGCTTCTATCTTATAAGAAGGGAATTTTTTACTTAGCTCATCAAATCTTATGGAGTCACTATATTGTAAAAAAGTAGGTTTATGACATTGCCCATAGGCCGTCTTACTCACTTTATCTATTTCTAAGCCACCCATTTGTGTCACAAAAGTTGTAATATAAAGTTTATCTTTATCAAAGAGCCACTCTTTTCTTTCCATACCTTCTAATAGAATAGACTCTTGTAGTATTTCGTGTGTTTTTCCATTCCAATAAACATGACAGCATTGAATAGGAAGAAGGTGATCCGTTTTATTTTCAATTCCATTTTCATCTATTTTTATCAGCTGTAATATATCTTGTAATTTTTCTTCAAACCAAAATGTTCCTTCATAGCTTTTAATTTCCCACATTGCTCCTAACGCCTCAAAAGGCACCAAGACCTCTTCATCTACAACTAAAGCAAAACTTCTTATATTGTTGCAATATATAGGAAATTGTCTCATATAAGCTACTTTACCTTGGAAAAGATTAGCTGAAAAATTGGATATCTCTTCTTTTTTAATAGGTGCCTCAATATAAATAATTTGATCGATTGCTTTAATCGTAACGCCCATCTGTTCTAAGACACTGAGAGGAAGATAGAATTGATCTTTTACTTTCAATAGTGGATAACACTGATATTTATCCATGAAAACTTCATCTGCTATCTCTACTATTCCTATAGATACAACCTCAAATAAATTCTTCGCATAGCAAATAGGGCAAATAAAAATGCTAAGTAGGAGAAATAGGCTACACATTTTTTTAACCATTTTCATCATAACCTCCTTAGCATTAGCATCTCCCTAAATCCTTAAATCTATTAATTGAAATCGTTCTTTTTGCAAATTCAGTTTTTCCTTATTTCCTATAACACATATAGGCCCCTTAGATGCCATTATCTCAAAAATCTCACCCATTTCACGAAAATCTTTTAGTGTTGTTTCCCTAATCTCATCATAGATTTTTTGCCTTTTATCTTGTGTCATCTTCGTTATAAAATACATACAGGCACGTTCACTTTTTTGCTCCATACTACTTGGTGCAATCATAGCCCCTAATGTACTAATAATGGCTCTTTCAATTGTATCTTTACCTAATTTAACTTGCTTAAGATAATGACTCATCCCCCCATAAATCTCCAAAGTCGTTTCTAAATGTGGATCACAGTAGGAGCAAACTACTAAATAACCTTCTCTACTAATCATAATGTCACATCCATATGCACCACCTTGAAGTCTCACACGATCCCATAAATAAGTATTTTCTAAAATATTTGCTACGACTTCAAATTGTCCACGATACTCATAGCCATAATGACTAAAGCAAATTCCTTGGGCAACAGCTTGGACATCTTGCCCATTATAAAATCCTTCATTCGCTACATTAAGTGATATTTCATAATGTTTAGGAGATACTACATCTTGATGAGGCAGTCTTCTAATCAAACTCTCTAATGAGTTTAATACTTTTTTTCTTTGTTTATGAGGTGTTGTAACACAAATCTTTAAATTTTGTTTTTGAATCAATTGATGAAATACTTTTTGAAGACGTCCTATTATTTCCTCATATTGCACATCAAAACACTTATAAATGTCTTCTATATAATGATAAAAACTGATTCCTGCTACCTCATCTTCGTAAGCACCTTGCTCAGATAAATAAGTATAAATCCTTTGCGAAGCTCGATATTCAGGGGCACCAGTAAAGCTTCTTTCAAACTCATAAACCATATGACCTATGAGTTCTTTAAGCTTTTCCCTCTCTGTAAATTGTGTATGGTGTAAGATATCCTCCATAATCTCTATAAAATGTCCTAACTGATGACAAAGTACTTTACAACTTACTTTAAAGATAGGTGAAAAACGTGTTTCACCTTCTACTTGATAAGCATGAATCGCACTGGTTATGCCTCCTGTATAAGTATTGATCGCATTTTCAAGCTCACTATAACTTTTTGTTTTGGTTCCTACATACGTAAAGATATGAGCTAAAAGTCCTAAATCTTTTATAAAGTCCTTATCGATACTATTTGCATCCCATAAAAAGTGAATGTAGATAATATCCTTTGTTTCTTCTTCATGAATCATAAGCTCACAATCTGCCAGTGTCATTTTTTCTAAAAAAAGTTGTGGAAGCTGTTTAGGCATATCCTCTAGAGTCAGGTAAGGTAATTTTCTTAAAAGCACTTCATCATTCTCATTAAGCTGCTCTTCCTCAAGTCGCTTATTTAACTTAACTAGTTCTTGAAGCTCTGACTCACTAAGTCCTTTTTTATACTCTGAAAGATATTTCATCTTCTTCTTTTCTTTTTCTTGCTGTAAAGCTTCGCTAGGCATAAGAACTGTCAATACCCTGTGTGTATTCTGCAAAAAATAAGTTTCAATCATCTGCTCAAAATATCTATGATTTTTATTAGCTTTAATATGCTCTAGCGCCGCTTTATAAGATAAATGATTAAATGCGTCACCACCATATAAATAGCTACTTAATATCATTTCACTATACAGGATACCAATAGGTTCATAAGAAGCATCTGTTTCTCTTAATTCAAATTCTAAAGTCTCAATAGCCGCATCTAATAAAGCAGGATCAATCCCTTCTTTCGCTAATTTTTTTAAGACCTCAAGAGTAAGCATCTCAAACTGCTCTGCATCTTCCTTTTTACAACCTTTAAGAGTAATAGAAAAGACTGGTTGTTGTCTGCAACTATCATAACCTCCTTCACTAAAACTCATTCCGAGATTATGTACCATCACCAAAGACTTAAGTAGTGGTGACGCTGTACTACGAATAAGAACATGTTCTAAAATCTCAAATGCAAGTCTCATTTCACAGTTGGTACTTTCTCCAACCACAAAACTCAAACTAAATAATGTAGGTGATTTCTTTAAAGAGGAAGGATAATAAGCTACTTTATGTTTAGGAACATCAAATGGTGCCTGTAGTGGAATGGGCTTTAATTTCTCACCCTTTTCAATCTCCTGTAAGCAGACTCTATTCATCATCTTAAGCATTTCTTTTACATTTCCATCTCCATATAGGGTAATTACTGCATTCGATCCCTTATAATGATGGTGGTAAAAGTCTAAAAATTCACTCTCCGATAGTGTCGTAATAGCTTCTGGTAGCCCTCCTGAATCATATTGATAAACTGTATCAGGAAATAGGGTCTTCATCTCAAAATATTGTAAGTAGCTACTTGCTTCACTGTATTCTCCTAACATTTCATGGTAAACAACACCTGATAGCTCTAGAGGCGCATCTAACGCCTCCAAGCTAAAATGCCATCCTTCCTGTAAGAAATATTGGCTCTCTTCCGTTAGACAAGGATTAAAAACTAAATCCAAATAAACTTCAGCAATTCCCATTAAATCTTTCTCATGAGGACTTGCTGCATAATACATTGTACGGTCAGGATAGGTACAGGCATTCATTGTAGTACAAATAGACCCTTGTCCTAGCGCTGTAAATGTTTCTTTAAGTGGATACTTCTTAGAGGCACAACATACTGCATGTTCCACAATATGTGCAGTTCCTTTATCATCTTTAGGTAATGTTAAGAAATTAATGCTAAATACTTTATGTGGATCATTATTTTCTAATGTAATGACTGTTACGCCACTTTTCTCATGATAAAAACGCCTACCTATTCCATCAATTTCGTCAATTACTTTTTCTTCTATTAATCGAAAACCTTCAAAGCTTTCTTCTCTTTTTATTAAATGCATCCTAAACCCCTTCTTCGTTTACTTATTGATTTCAAAGTCCAAAAGTACTGGTGCTGCAGAGCCATTAGGTAAAAAGTATTCAAGAGTTTTTACTTCACCTTGTTTAATTTCTCCTATTGGCACACGTTCCTTATTTATCTTAAAAACGTGTGGCCTTTTTATATCATATATTTGTCCGTCATCCCACCGTACTACCCCTTGAAAAATACCACCTCTAGGGCAAATAAATACTTTTGTATCAGCTATAGCCATTAATGTAATCTTATACATTATACCATAGTTTCCATAATTTATAGCTCTTTCTCCTGTTAGTGCATCCCTTCCTTGAATCCAATCTTTTTCATCTTCCTCAATCAAATAATAAGCTTTACCCTCACCAGGTAGAGCTATATATTGATATTTGGTTAAGTATTCAAAAGTTCCTCTAGGTGCCATATCTTTATTAAGTCTTTCTAAGGCATCAATGACATGGATAGAATCGCTTCTTTCTAACATAGCAAAGGTTATCTTTAAATCATCTTCTACCTCTAAATCCATCATTCCTGATTGTACAGCTTGAATTGGCCAACACGTTTCCTTTGAGTCATAAAGTACAATCCTTTCATGTGGCTTAAGAAAGAAAATCTGCTCTACTGTATTATGGAAATATGCCTTAAGTACTTCTTCTCCTGCTCTTAAATAGTGATAGTCCGGAGGTCTAATAGCCTTTCTATACACTCTAAGCATCTGAGGCTCTTCTGTGATATTATCTGCGACAATAACAAGCTTTTTTTCTCTATTTTTCGTTTGATTCACATGGTGAAAAAGTAATCTACCTCTTCCTTTTAGCTGGTCTTGATATAAAATACCTGTTTGCCTAACTGTTTCCGGTGAATTACTGAGTAACAGGGTGCCATCGTGAATAAGTATTTGTTTTGGGTGAAGCTTTTTATAAAATTCATATCCAGTCATTGTGCTTGCACTTAGTAAACCTGCATTTACACTTAAGCTCAGTAACAGAAACCATCGTAATAATTTTTTCATATGCTTCTCCTTATAATCCCTATTTACTTTGCACTCTAGTTATTTATACATATAAAAAGAGTACATGCCTTATTGAGACATATACTCCTTATTTTTTCTTTCTATAAAACTTCCTATTCTCTTTTTTACATTAAGCTTTTACCATTTTTCTCATTTCATCTACTGATAGAGCAGGGACAACACTATGAATAACTTGGTGACAATTATGACAAATTGGGATGAGGTCCTCTGTTGGATGTGTTGTCGGTAAAATTTCTTCTCCTTGAACATCCTTTTGATTATGCACATCAATACATTGTTCATAGGCTTCCCCATAAGTATAACCAAAGTCAAAGCCACAGATATCACAAATTGCGCCATAATAATCAATACATTCTTTCTTTAGCTTTTCTTTGTAATCTGTTTCTAATGTTTTATCACAAGATGGTATATGTTCATCTATTTCATTCATTTCTTTTGATGCTTCTATCAAATTTAATGTATTTTCTTCTGAGCTTACTTTTTCTACCTTTAATGGATACTCTTCTTTTAAAGGTTCTACTTTTGGAGCTTCTTCTTTTTGAGTCTCTTCTTTTTTCACTGATTCTGAGCCAGCCATAATAGATTCAAATAAACGATCAAATGCAGAAAGTGTATCCTCTTTATTTACTGAAGTAGAACTAGCAGGTTTAGTTACTTCTTCTACTTTTAAAACAACTTCTTCTTCGATATCTTGTATTTCTTTTTGAGATTGAACCTCTACTTTATCTATGACTCCCGTATCTATTAATTCATCAAATGCCTTTCGTAAGTCTTTCTTTAAGCTCCACTCAAAATCAGAATTATCTTTTAAGCCACCATTAAACAATATGTGCCACCATAATGGTTTGCCATCTTCTCCTGTAGGCACCTCAACCTTTAAGTATGTTTTAATACGCTTACCAAGTGCCATAATCACTTCTTTATAGGGATAAGTATTCGAATAACCTTCTTCCTTAGCTAACTCTTTAGGTCCAACTGCATCTCCAATTGTATAAATACGTAGTAACAAATCTAAATTATTTGCGGTCACTATCTTAGTATTGGTTACTACTTCTTTCCACTCATCACATGTAATAGCAATTGCCTGATGATAGAGTGGATAGTCTTTTTTTGCTACTTTAGGCAAATATAATTCTTTTTGTTTAAGCAGTTCTCCTAAATCAATTTTTTCATCTTCATCAAAGTAACCTGTCGGTTCCTCTACCTCTTCAATTTTATTAGGTGCATAACTGTATTCTTTTAATTTACGATCACAAAATGCTACTATTTCTTCTTGAAATAATGAGCGATAGGCTTCAGATGCAATAAGTGCCTCTACTGACAAATCTAAGCGTTCCTTTTCCCATAATACAGCAAAATCTTGTACATTACTTTCAGTACTAATATACTTTACAGCTGCTTCATAACCACCATATTTATTAATAAAATCCATTAATCGTGTAGGTTTATACTTAATACTTTTGATTATCTGTTTATACAAATTAATCATTTCTTGATGAAACGTTTTTTTTAATTGATCTGTACTTAATTCTGTCATTTTGCTACCTCTACTTTAAATATTGTTACTGATGCCACATTAAAATGACACTGCATCCTCTCCAGTGTCATTTCATTAGTCTATCCAATTAAAATAAAAATAAAATATTAGCATCTTAATCCGTTCGTCTTACTACCGACCTATAATACTATAAAGCTTCCTTTCAATTTTGTCTAGACTAAGTATATCATACTTTATTCTCTGTTCCTAGAGTGACGTAAAAATTTTTTACAATTATTTGAACATAGCTTCCTATTATTACGGTATAAAAGCTGTATATTCTTAAAATTAAAAAAGATGCTTAAAGGTTAAAACCTTTAAGCATCTTTTTATTTCTTAGTATTCCATTGCTGCTAGACGTTTATACGCCTTTAATCTCTCTTGTGCTTGTTTTTCTGCCATTTGGAACATTTCCTCAGCTTGCTCTGGATATTGTTTTAAGATTGCAGAATAACGTACTTGTCCCATAATAAATTCTCTAAAGCTTTCTGTAGGCTCTTTAGAATCTAAAGTAAATGGATTCTTACCTTGTTCTTCAAGTACAGGATTATATCTATATAGGTGCCAATAACCTGATTTAACCGCATCTGACATAACAGAAATAGATTTACCCATTCCACATTTTACTCCATGACTGATACATGTAGAATATGCAATGATAATAGATGGACCATTATAGTTTTCAGCTTCAATCATTGCTTTAACTAATTGATTCTTATCTGCTCCCATAGCTACTTGTGCCACATAAACATTTCCATAAGACATCATCATACGACCTAAATCTTTTTTACGTGTACGTTTACCAGCCGCAGCAAATTTAGCCATCGCTGCCATTGGTGTAGATTTAGAAGCTTGTCCACCTGTATTAGAATAGATTTCTGTATCAAATACTAATACATTGATGTTTTCACCAGATGCAAGGACATGGTCAAGTCCACCATAACCAATATCATATGCCCATCCATCGCCCCCAATAATCCATTGTGAACGTTTTACAAGGTAATCTCTTCTTTGGTTAACTTGCTCTAGTAATTCTTTAGCATCTTCTAATGTAATCACATGATTATCAAGAATAGCTTCAATTTCTTTGCTATATACTTTTGAAAGCTCACCGTTTTCTTTGTTTTCAATCCAATTGTTAATGCTTTCTTTAGCTGCTTCATCAATAGGCATTGCTGCAACTTCTCTTAAACATTCTTCAATACGATCTCTCATTTGGTTAACGGCTACCATCATACCAAGACCATACTCTGCGTTATCTTCAAAGAGTGAGTTAGCCCATGCTGGTCCTTTACCTTCATGATTTTTAGTATATGGTGTAGATGGTGCTGAACCACCCCAGATTGATGAACAACCTGTTGCATTAGCAATCATCATACGATCACCAAATAATTGTGTTAAAAGTTTCATATAAGGTGTTTCACCACAACCTGCACATGCTCCTGAGAATTCCATAAGTGGTGTCTTAAATTGACTATCTTTAACAGTCGTTCCTTTTACAAGATCTCCTTTGTAAGATACTTGTTCTGATACAGCAAATTCCCAGTTTGGAATTTCTTTTTCAACTTGACTTGCAAGTGGTTTCATTTCAAGTGATTTAATCTTAGTTGGACAGATATCTACACAGTTTCCACAACCTGTACAATCCATTGTACTTACTTGCATTCTAAATACAAGACCTTCTAAGCCTTTTCCAATTGCTTTTTTCGCTTCAAAACCTGCTGGTGCATTCTTCATTTCTTCCTCTGATACAAGTACTGGACGAATACATGCATGTGGGCAAACAAATGAACATTGATTACATTGAATACAAGTATCGATATTCCATTCTGGTACATTGATACCTACTCCACGTTTCTCATACGCTGCTGTACCAGATTCAAAAGTACCATCTTCAATACCATTAAATGCACTTACTGGAAGATTATCTCCCTCTTGTCTATTGATAGGTTCTACAATATTTTTAATAAAATCTGGTTTTGATGAGATAGCTACTTGTTCATCTTCAGCAGTTGCCCAGCTCGCTGGTACTTCTATTTTCACAAGACCAGTAAATCCAGCTTCAACTGCCTTAAAGTTCATCTCTACAACATCTTGACCTTTTTTACCATATGATTTTTCAATTGATTTCTTAAGATAAGTTGTTGCTTCTTCTTCTGAAATAATGTTAGCAAGTTTAAAGAATGCTGCTTGCATAATCATATTTACTCGTTTTCCAAGACCAATTTTAGCTGCAATGCCTACAGCATCAATTGTATAGAAATTAATTTCATTAGTTGCAAGGTAACGTTTCATTCTTGCAGGAAGTTTAGTTTCTAATTCTTCAGGAGACCAGAGGCAGTTTAATACGAAATTTCCACCTTTTTTAAGGCCTTTTAGAAGATCATACTCATTAACATATGCTTGTTGAGAACATGCAATGTAATCTGCTTCATCAATAAGGTAAGTACTACGGATAGGTTCATCACCAAATCTTAAGTGTGACATAGTGATCCCACCAGATTTTTTAGAATCATAGGCAAAATATGCTTGTACATATTTATTAGTGTGTTCACCAATGATTTTAACAGCTTGCTTATTAGCTCCTACTGTACCATCTGAACCGAGTCCCCAGAATTTACATCTTACAGTACCTTCTGTATTAACTTTTAATTCATCATTAACAGGAATAGAAGTAAAGGTTACGTCATCTACGATACCTACAGTAAATTGATTTTTAGCTTCTTCTAATTTTAGATTATCAAATACAGCTTTAATATGACTTGGTGTCACATCTTTTGATGCTAATCCATAGCGTCCACCAATAATTTCAGGTGCATTATCTGCTTTATAGAAAGCAGAACGTACATCAAGGTATAAAGGTTCTCCAATTGCACCTGGTTCTTTTGTACGATCTAATACACAGATTTTCTTAACAGTACTTGGTATTGCAGCTAAGAAATGTTCTGTAGAGAATGGACGGAATAAATGTACTTTTACTAAACCATACTTTTCTCCTGCTGCATTAAGCGCATCGATTGTTTCTTCAATGGCCTCTGTTACTGATCCCATAGCAACAACTACATGCTCAGCATCTGATGCACCATAATAGTTAAATAATCCGTAGTTTCTACCAGTTAATTCATTCATTTTTTGCATGTATTCTTCTACAATTGGTATAATATTATTGTAGAATTTATTAGATGCTTCTCTTGTTTGGAAATAAATATCAGAGTTTTGAGCTGTTCCTCTTGTAACTGGATGGTTTGGTGAAAGAGCTCTTGCTCTAAATTCTGCTAATGCCTCTTGATCCACAAGTGCTGCATAATCGCTATATTCTAATACTTCTACCTTTTGAATTTCATGTGAAGTTCTAAATCCATCAAAGAAATGTACAAATGGCAATCTTCCTTTAATAGCTGCAAGATGTGCAACAGGTGCTAAATCAGCTACTTCTTGAACAGAACCTGATACAAGCATAACACAACCTGTTTGTCTTGCTGCCATCACATCTTGGTGATCACCAAATATTGATAAAGCTTGTGCTGCAAGAGCACGCGCACTAACATGGAATACACCAGGAAGTAATTCACCTGCTACTTTATACATATTAGGAATCATAAGGAGTAACCCTTGTGATGCAGTAAATGTTGTTGTAAGTGCACCTGCTTGAAGTGAACCATGGAATGTTCCTGCTGCTCCTGCTTCTGATTGCATCTCTACAACTTTAACAGTTTGTCCAAAAATATTCTTTCTATTTTGTGCTGCCCAGTCATCTACTACTTCTGCCATAGTAGAAGATGGTGTAATAGGATAAATTGCTGCTACATCTGTAAAAGCATATGCTACGTGTGCTGCCGCTGTATTACCATCTATGGTCATAAGTTGTTTTGCCATATTATTTCCTTCTTTCTTATGTGTATGTCATGTAAATTTATGAATTTTGTCTACTTTTAATCTATGTTAAAAGTAATTTATAATAATAATTATTATCTAAAGTTAATTATACCAATTTTTTTTAGTTTGGCGAGTACTTTTTTTAGTACACGCTCATCTCTTGACAACAATTTCTTTTATTTTATAATAATTATTATATAGTAAAAAAATAAACATTAGATATTAATTTGTAAATAGTATCTTACTATGTAGAGGAGTTGTTTATATGTCGCATATACTAAACATTACACCAGATTTTTATTGGGTAGGGGCTTTAGATCCTAATCTTCGTACCTTTGATATCATTATGGAAACTGAATTTGGTACTTCTTATAACGCCTATCTTCTAAAAGGTAGTGAAGGCATTGCACTATTTGAATCAGTTAAAGACAAGTTTTTTGATTCTTACTTAGAAAAAATTCAATCCATTGTCTCACTACAAGATATTAAATATATCGTTGTTGATCACACAGAACCAGACCATGCAGGCTCTGTTGCTAAACTTCTTGAGGTAGCTCCTCATATTACAGTTGTAGGTAGTTTACTTGCCATTAAATACATTTCTTCAATGATTAATGCACCTTTTAAAAGTTTAGTTGTTAAAGAAGGAGATTCTATTTCTCTCGGTAATAAAACCATACGTTTTTTAAGTGTTCCACAGCTTCATTGGCCAGACACTATGTATTCCTATGTTGAAGAAGACCGTCTCCTTATTACTTGTGATTCTTTCGGTGCACATTATTCTGATGAACGTGTCTTAAGAAGCAAACTTGAAGCTGAAAAAGAAGCGGATTACTTATCGGCTTATGAATACTACTTTAATATGATTATGGGACCTTTCAAACCTTTTGTACTTAATGCTTTATCTAAAATCAAAAATTTATCTATTGATTTTATTTGCCCAGGACACGGAATGGTCTTAGATCAATCTAATATGCAAACTTATTTAGACTTATATGAAACTTGGAGTCAACCTGCTGTTCATGAAAAAAGTATTGTCATCGCTTATGTTTCTGCTTATGGCTATACTAAAGAACTTGCTGAAACTCTAGAAAAAAATATCTTATCGGCTGGATATAAAGGAAAAGTATATCTTTGCAATTTAGAAACTGAAAAAGTGGATTCAGTAATGGAGAAGATTTCTACAGCAGAAGGTTTACTTCTTGGATCACCAACTATTTTAGCAGAGGCACTTCCTCCTATTTGGCAAGTTCTCTCTTCTCTTAATCCTGTTATGCATAAGCATATCACAATGGGCTGCTTTGGTTCATATGGATGGAGTGGTGAAGCACTTACACATATCAAAGAACGTATTAAGCAACTTAAATGCCCAATGCCTTTAGAACCACTTTGCGTAGTATTTAAACCAAGTTCAGAAGATCTTGACGCAGCTAAGAATTTTAGTATCAAATTTGTAGAAGCTTTAAATACAAAATAGCTATCTAACCTTTAAGATGTTTCTCATTTTGAGAAGCATCTTATTTTTATTTATGAATTAGCATATTTTTTTCTACCCAAATTTAATATTTTTCCTTATAATATGATAATATTATTAAAGCACTATACAATCAAGTAGGCACTTTCGTGTCATATAGTGACCTAAAAGTAACTATGTAAACAACAGAGGTATGGAAATGCAAAATTATATTGGTAATCATAAAGAGTGTCATTTAAATAGTCACTGCAAAAAATTTGAAATTTGTCCTATGATTTTAATACAAGATATGATTTCTGGGAAATGGAAAATACTTATCCTATGGTACTTAAGCTATCATACACTAAGATTTAGTGATCTACAAAAAAGATTGCCTAATGTTTCACAAAAGGTACTTTCTAGACAGCTAAAGAGTTTAGAAGAAGATCATCTGATTGCTAAAAAAATTTATCCTGTGGTTCCTCCAAAAGTGGAATACAGCCTAACTCCACTTGGTCAAAAGGTAATCCCTATCTTAGAAGCCATGCACAAGTTTGGCTCTGATTATCTAGAAGATAACCATCATTAGCCATCGATTAAAGCAATCCTTAAAATAACCACAAAAAAAGCATCTCTTTAGTAAGATGCTTTTTTTTGTGGTTATTTATTTTTTAGGATGACAAGACTTAGATGAAGCACAATTAGAACAGCCACAACCACAGCTACTCTCTCCTGATTTATACTGCTTAACCTTCTTGTAAATCACCAATCCCATTAATCCAAATATAATTGCTGCAATGATAATAGTTGCCATCATATATAACCTCCTAACGCTCCTAATAGTTATACATCAAAAGAAGTTTCTTGAGATTTTCCTCTTCCCCAGATAAATACACTTATAATTACTATAGCGACAATTGCAATGGCAATGATTGCTTCTATGATACTACCACCAAGTAAAAGTGCTGTTCCTACTTTGTTGATTAATAAAGCTACTAGATAAGCCGTAAATGTCTGGAAACCAGTTGCAATAAATGTCCATTTCCATGAGCCCATCTCTCTTCTAATAGCACCTACAGCGGCAAAACAAGGTGCACAAAGCATATTAAATGCGATGAAAGAAAATGCTGATACTGCTGTGAAATTTGCTGCAATGACTGAAAGCAAATCACTTGTTTCTTCTGTTGCATCTGCAATACCATAAAGGACACCATAGGTTGCTACTACATTTTCTTTAGCAACAAGACCTGTTATTGTAGCCACAGCTGCTTCCCAGTTTCCAAAACCAAGTGGTGCAAAAATTGGGGCAACCACATTTCCTATACTTGCTAAGATACTGCCTTCACCCTCTACCATCTCTAGAGACCAGCTAAATGATTGAAGGAACCAAATAAGGCCACATGCTACAAAAATGACTGTCCCCGCTTTGATAATAAATCCTTTTCCTCTATCCCACATATGAATGAGTACGCCTTTTAAGCCTGGAATATGATAGGTCGGTAGTTCCATTACAAATGGTGCTGGCTCACCAGCAAATAACTTTGTTTGTTTTAATATCATACCACAAATCACAACCATCGTAATACACATAAAGTAAACAGTAGGCGCTACCCAAGAGGCACCGCCAAACATAGCACCTGCAAAAAGAGCAATAATAGGTAATTTCGCACCACATGGAATAAATGTAGTGAGCATAATGGTCATTTTACGGTCTTTATCATTTTCAAGTGTACGAGAAGCCATAATTCCTGGTACCCCACAACCCGAACCAATTAGCATTGGTATAAATGATTTACCAGATAATCCAAACTTTCTAAAGATACGATCCATAATGAAAGCAACACGTGCCATATAACCACAATCTTCTAAAATAGCTAAGAAGAAGAATAATAACATAATCTGTGGAACAAATCCAAGTACTGCACCAACCCCACCAATAATTCCATCACAAATTAAAGCAGTTAGCCAAGGTGCAACATTTGCAGTTTCTAAGAAATTCTGCATATTTCCTTGAATAATCTCTCCAAATAAAGTATCATTTGTCCAATCCGTAACAATCGTTCCTAAAGAGCTGACAGAAATATAATATACAAACCACATAATCAGGACAAAAATAGGTAAGGCTAAAAATCGATTTGTTATGATTTTATCAATTCGGTCAGAAACTGTTTCTTTACTCTGATTTCCTTTTTTAACAACATGAGACACGACATCACCAATATAGGCATAGCGTTCACTTGTAATAATACTTTCACAATCATCATCTAGCTCTATCTCACAAGCCTTAATGATTTCTTCAATTTGTGTCATTGTTGATTGATCAAGTGATAGCTGCTTAACAATCTCTTCGTCTCTTTCAAAAAGTTTAATCGCTATCCAATCATTATTTAGAGATAATGTAGTATTATGTACACTTAGTAAATCCTTAATTTGTGTAATCGCTTCTTCTACTTCTTCCATCATAGGTAATGCAAATTTTTTTATTCTCCCTTGTTTTGCAATTTCAATCGCTTTATTCACGGCATCTTTAATACCTTCTTCTTTTAAAGCTGAAATCTCAACAACAGGGCAGCCCAATTGTTTAGAAAGTGCTTTACAACTGATATGATCACCTTTTTTTCTAATTAAATCCATCATATTAAGTGCAATAACAGTTGGAATACCGAATTCTAAAATTTGTGTTGTTAGATAAAGATTACGTTCAATATTAGTTGCATCAATAATATTAATAACAACATCAGGATGATCATCTATCAAAAAACGTCTTGTAACAACTTCTTCTAAAGTATATGGAGATAATGAATAAATTCCTGGTAAATCTATAATCTCAACTTCTTTGTTACCTTTTAATTTTCCTGATTTCTTTTCAACTGTAACGCCAGGCCAGTTTCCAACATATTGCGTTGCTCCTGTTAATGCATTAAATAGTGTCGTCTTACCACTATTTGGATTACCAGCAAGCCCTATCTTAATTGACATTTTTCTTCCTCCCTTTATTTCTTATGATTCAACTATGATCATCTCTGCATCAAATTTACGAATAGATAGTTCATAACCACGAACTGTAATTTGTATTGGATCCCCTAATGGAGCAACTTTTCTTACAGTCACTTCACATCCTTTTGTAATTCCCATATCCATAATACGGCGTCTTACTGCTCCATCTCCTTCTAATTTAACAACTTTTACATGTTCTCCACACTTTACATCCTTTAAGCGCTTCATCTTTTCCCTCCTAAATCATAATACGACTAGCCATAGATCGACCTAATGCTATTCGAGAATCTTTTATATTTACAATCATATTATCTCCATTCTTAGAAATAATGGATACTTCTTCACCTACCACAAAACCTAGTGAATTTAAAAACTTTTTTGTCTCATCATTACCTGTAATTTTTTTTATAGGATATACTTCTCCCTCTTGACATATAATAAGCGACATTCAAACACCTCCAATTTGTAATGAATGCAATTGTATCTCATAATTTAATGATAATGAATCTCATTGATATTGATTATAAGTTATCACTTTGGTTTTGTCAATAAATTTAAACGATTTTAATTATACTTTATATGATTAAAAATGCTTAGCTATTTTTGTTGTTTTACTAATACTTAATTCAAAATTAAAGTTGGTTCTTCTTATACTGGTACCAAAATAAAAAGAAGCTTTCTAAAATTGAAAGCTTCTTTTTATTTTGGTTTTTCATATTTATCTTTTAAGACACGTTTACTGTTTACTGCAACAATTTCATTACTTCTTAACTCATAAGCACGATCTGTATAATACATTGGTTCTTCTGTTTCAAACAAATCCAACTGCTCTCTATATGGAAAATAACGATTGATTATTTCTTCTTCTAGTGCTTCCTGCGACTGTAAAGTTCCATCCCATAAGATATGCCATACTTTATAACCTCTTTCCATTAAAGTACGAGCAACAAGCGTGCTTCTATGACAATCACTAGGTGCCTTTTCTGCACACATAAACGCAATACAGTATCCTTGATTTATCCCTCTTATCATCTGATCAATACCCGCTTCAAACTGAGAGAGTTTAGCCACTTTTTTAAAATCTAAGTATCCTTCACTGTTTAGCAACTGACTGTGTGGTCTGACAATTCCGAACGCGTCATCCATCTGCTTATATCCTATGCCATTACTATTTAAAAAGTATTTCAGTGGTTCTTTATTAAATTGGGGATGAAACTTAGAATATGCCATTGTCCTGACATCTATGACATACTGAACATGGTATTTTTTAAGTAAATTTAAAAAGCTCTCTTGTGTATGGTGTGCATAACCTATTGTATAAAAACAATTTGACTTAAAATTCATTTATCTTCCTTTATTCTCTACTACTATTTTTTGTGATTTACGATTTTCAATAATACTACCTCTTAGCTTATCTTTATGATAAAGCATTGTAATATAGATATTCTTTTCACCGCCACGTGCTCTATAATAACAAATTGTTTCTCCTCTTCTCATACTATATCTCCTCCATTTTTTCCGTTTCTTGTTACTTATTGTCGATATATCATATTATACACGATATCGAACATTTGTTCTAGTGTTTTCTAAAATAAATTTTTGTTTTTTTTAATTCCTCTATTCATAACATATGCTCGTCCCCTTCTTTTTATGCTTTCATTACATCATTTGTTTAGAACTCTATTTTAAAATGATATATTTAAGTATGTTTTTATATTGATATTCATATTAAATATGAGTATGATAAATAAAGGACTTATCTAAGGAGGATATTATGCCTAAAATCATAGAACATGCCAAACAAATCAAGCAACGTTACTTTATTTTCTTTAAATGGTTTATCCTAGCGAGCATTGTAGGTTTAATCGTTGGGACATTTAGTACACTTTTTCACTTTGCTATCGAAAAAGCAACACTACTTAGAATATCTTATAATTACCTTATTTACTTTATGCCTTTAGCTGGTTTAATTATTGTTTTTCTTTATAATATTACACATCAGCCTGATGAATTAAATACAAATTTAGTTTTAGAGTGTGTCCGCTCTTCAAAACACTTACCTCTTATCATGGCTCCACTTATATTCATATCTACTGTACTTACCCATCTGGTAGGAGGATCTTCAGGTCGTGAAGGTGCTGCTCTCCAACTTGGTGGTAGTCTTTCTACCTATATTGGAGAACGTCTACATTTAGATGAAAACGATTTGCGCATCCTTACAATGTGTGGTATGAGTGCGGCTTTCTCTGCACTTTTTAGAACACCGATTGGAGCTACTATCTTTTCTATGGAAGTCATTAGTGTTGGTATTATGTATTATGTAGCTCTTGTTCCTTGTATTATAGCCGCTGTAGTAGGCTATGCCATTTCGGGCTATTTTGGGGTCGCTGCTACACGCTATCCACTCAACTTTATTACTTCTCTTAATTTCATTACATTATTCCAAGTAGTTGTCCTAGGTATTCTTTGTGCTCTGTTAAGTATTCTGTTTTGTAAAACATTACATATGGCTCATGCACTTTATAGCAAATATTTTAAAAATCCTTATCTTCGAATTTGCAT
>JAHLFQ010000020.1 GCA_018883705.1 Candidatus Cellulosilyticum pullistercoris | reverse complement strand
GCAATGGATAATGATGATTATAGGCGTGGTAAGTTAACTAATCATAAAGTGTTTGGTGAGGCTATTGCTATTTTAGCAGGAGACGGTCTATTAACTGAAGCTTTTCATATTATGTTAAAAGATGCCTTAACCCATGGGGGTGAAGAACGCTTATATGCTACTTATCTATTAAGTGAAGCAGCAGGTGTAGAGGGAATGATTGGTGGTCAAGTGTTAGATATGGAAAGTGAAAATAAAACAATTGACCTAGAAACTTTAGATATGATTCATTTAAATAAAACAGGTGCTATGATTGCAGCAGCAACGAAGATGGGGGCTGTTTTAGGTGGCGCTTCACCGAGAGACATTAGCCTTTTGGAAGCATATGGTAAGTACATAGGCAAAGTTTTTCAAGTTGTTGATGATATTTTAGATGCAACTTCAACAATGGAAGAGCTTGGAAAGCCTATTGGTAGTGATACAGAAAACCATAAAAATACGTATTTAAGTTTTTATAGTGTTGAAGCATGTTATGAAATAGCAGAAAAGTTAACTTTAAAAGCAGTTGATTTACTTAAACAAATAGAAGGTGACACAACACTTTTAGAAGAAATTGCTTTGCAGCTTATAAAAAGAAGAAATTGAGGGTGGATAAATGAATGCTTTAGAACAGCTTTTTAGTAACAAAATGCTGTGGGTAGCTATTTTGAGTTGGTTTGTAGCCCAGCTATTGAAAGTAATCGTTACTTTATGGCAAGAACATCGTTTGGATTTTTCAAAGTTTTGGGCTTCTGGTGGAATGCCTAGTTCACATAGTTCTTTTGTGATGGCTCTAACGATAAGCATTGGACAAATTTATGGATATGATAGTGCTTATTTTGCAATCTCTATGGTATTTAGTTTTATTGTTATGTATGATGCAGCTAATGTGAGATTAGAAGCCGGAAAACAAGCTGCTTTGATTAATCAAATTATTGAAGTGCTTGAGAATCCTGATTTAAATCCAGAAGATCGTCTAAAAGAAATTTTAGGACATACACCTATTCAAGTTTTAGCAGGCGGTATTTTAGGCATTGTAGTATCCATTCTATGCTTTTTATAAAGAAATTTTGATTCTATATTAAATTTTATATCATAGTATATGTATGCGACTGATGACGCACTTTTCAAACGTAAGACGCGGTATTCTAGTCAATCTGAGATGTTTTGAAGACGGGCCTAAAAATTCGTTTAAGGGCATATCGATGAAGTTCCTGGTGTTGGCTTGTAACGCCCCGTTATGGGCTGATACTGGGAGTTAAGGTTTGTGGGCGATCCATAAGGGCATATGGGCGTTGACCCACTTACCGCGGAGACCTATGTTTGTGCTTTGCTCCAATGTGAGCAAGGTATGACTTAGGATGAAACCTATCATGCGGTGTAAGCTGTGGGTAGAGTAGCCTTCCTTGAGTGAAGGACGGGGGAAATTCATTTACCTTTATGTCCTTTGGCCGAAGGGCATGAAGGATTGTGGATAGAAACCTAATTCGCAAAAGAGGATAGGAACATAGCAGATTGCCAGAGGAAAACTCCTAGACCGTTTGAAAAAGGTTGTGTTTGGATTACAGTATGGCTTAAGGCGATCTGGCGCTTAGTTTAATCTAAGAGGTCTTTTTAAAGGGAAACCGCTCCTTTGGTGACAAAGAAGTAGAGACTTGGGAAAACCTGCTAGACTATATACCATAAAATTTACAAATGCAATTGTCTTACTTTTTGAAAAGTGGGTGATGAGTCGATCATAAAGGAGCTTATTTATGGGCAAAAAAATTAAGTTTAAGAAAGTAAGAGTGAAAAAGCAAGAACCCAAAACGTTACTTGCTATTATAGGCGTCACTTTTATGATTGCTATGCTCTTTAGTTATATATTTGAAGTATTATTGGCAGATGTACCTCTTTTAGTGGCATTTCTTTTGCTGATTACTATTATTATCATTGGGATTATCTTCGATGGTATTGGAAATGCGGTGGTGGCAGTAGATGAAGTGACATTTCATTCTATGGCGGCCTCAAAAGTAAAAGGAGCAAAAGAGAGTATTATACTGATTCGTAATGCACCTATGGTAGCCAACTTATTTAATGATGTTATAGGAGATATATGCGGTATTATTTCTGGTAGTACAGCAACGGCAATCGTTCTTGCTATTGAGGAAGGATTTGGGATGAAATCACTATTTTTATCTATTGCTATGAGTGGATTTGTAGCAGCATTAACAGTTGGGGGCAAAGCTATGGGTAAAAGTATTGCTATTGCGAGAGCCAGATATATTGTGTATTATGTAGGTATAATTATGTATTACACTAGACAGATAGTCGTTAAAAAGAAAAAAATTAACCGATGACAATCTTTTTAGGTTGTCATTTTTTTAAGTACATTAGGAAATCGAAGGAGATTATAAAATAAAATGTTAGACTTGTTAAAGACAATCCATAGTCCTGAGGATGTAAAGAACCTAAGTATAGAACAGTTAGATCATTTAGCAAAGGATATTCGTACTTTTTTAATTCAATCTTTATCGCAAACGGGTGGACATTTAGCTTCAAATTTAGGGGTTGTAGAATTAACAATTGCACTTCATTACGTATTTCAATCACCCGAGGATAAATTTATATGGGATGTGGGACATCAATCTTATGTGCATAAGCTTTTAACAGGTAGGCGAGCTGGATTTAAGCATCTAAGACAATTAGATGGTATGAGTGGGTTTCCAAAACGCAAAGAAAGTGTACACGATGTGTTTGAAACAGGACATAGCTCAACGTCTATTTCAGCCGCATTGGGAATGGCGAAAGCAAGAGATTTAAAAGGGGCCCAAAACGAAGTCGTTGCTATTATTGGAGATGGTGCCCTTACAGGTGGTATGGCTTTTGAGGCGCTTAATAATGCTGGAAGATCTAATAGTAATCTAATTGTTATCTTAAATGATAATGAAATGTCTATTTCTAAAAATGTAGGCGGAATAGGTAAATATCTCAATAAGCTTCGTTCTAGTAAAGATTATTTGCGTGCCAAAGAAGATGTAGAGGATGTACTACACAAAATACCAGTAGTAGGCGAACACATGGTAAGTACCATTAAGAAAGCTAAAGAAGGTGTTAAGAGCTTTGTTATAGAAAATACCTTATTTGAGCAACTAGGGTTTACGTATTTAGGCCCTGTAAATGGCCATGATATGTTAGATCTCATTCAAATTCTTCAAAATGCTAAGGAGATGAAAGGTCCGATCCTGATTCATATTAAAACTAAAAAAGGTAAGGGGTATACCATAGCTGAACAAAAACCAAGTCAATTTCATGGTGTGGGTCCTTTCTGTATTTCAACAGGAGAGGGAAAAGCCAAAGCAGGTACAACGAATTTTAGTACAGCTTTTGGTGAATGTGTTCTAAGGGCAGCAGATAGCGATGAAAAAGTGGTTGCAATTACAGCAGCAATGCCAGAAGGAACTGGCTTATTACCTTTTGCCAAAGCCTATCCAAAACGCTTTTTTGATGTAGGTATTGCAGAAGAACATGCCATTACTTTTGCAGCAGGACTAGCTAGTGAGGGATATAAACCAGTGGCTGCTATTTATTCTAGCTTCTTACAACGTGCTTACGACCAAGTATTACATGATGTGTGTTTACAAAACCTACCAGTTATTATTGGCGTAGATCGTGCTGGATTAGTTGGAGAAGATGGGCCAACACATCATGGACTTTATGATATAGCATTTTTAAGTAGTATGCCGAATATGACAGTTCTTTCACCTAAAATGCCTGAGGAAATAGAAGGCGCATTAGAATATGCTTTTGCTAAGAATGGACCTGTCGCTATTCGTTATCCACGAGGGACAACTTGTATAAGTACAGAATTTTTAAATGATTATAAAAATATAGGTTTTAAAACGTTAAACAGTGGCAATAATATGGCTATCTTAGCAACTGGACGTATGGTTGAAACAGCACTTAAGGTAGGCACGTTCTTAAAAGAAAAAGGATATGAAATAGCCATCATTGAAGCACCTTGTGTTTGGCCGATTAATGTAGAAGATATCAAAGCCTTAATGAAGCAGTATCACTATTTGTTTACTTTAGAAGATGGTATAATACAAGGAGGATTTGGAGAAAAAATCTTTTCACAAATTGCTTTATTGGAAGGAAAGATCAAGGGTAAGTGCTTTGGGCATGAAAGTGGTATTGTGCCACATGGAAAAGTCGAACAGTTATTTGAAAAGGAACATTTAGATGCCATAAGCATTGCTAAAGAACTGTTAACAATACTTGAGAAAGAGAGTAGATAAATGAAAAATCATACAGAGCAAACAGGGGATGTACTTGAAGAAGCTTTAAAAGCAGAAACTGTAGATGTCGTTATAGATGAGAAATATTTAAATAGTAAGGAACGCTTAGATATTCTTATTGTTGAAAGAGGGTTAAGTGAGTCTAGGCAAAAAGCAAAAGCGTATATTATGGCAGGCGTTGTTTATGTCGATGGTATGCGTGAAGATAAAGCAGGCCTTAAAGTAAAACGTGGTGCGACTATTGAAGTAAGAGAGAAAATGAAATATGTAAGTCGTGGTGGGCTTAAGCTAGAAAAAGCAATGAATACTTTTGATATTGAGTTAGAAGGTAAAGTGTGTATGGATGTGGGTGCTTCTACAGGTGGTTTTACTGATTGCATGCTTCAAAATGGAGCAGTAAAAGTATATTCTGTAGATGTAGGATATGGACAATTTGCTTGGAAATTAAGAAATGATCCACGTGTTGTATGTATGGAAAAGACCAATATTCGTTACCTTACCCCAGATAAGTTAGATGAAAAAATAGCATTTTGTTCCATAGATGTTTCCTTTATCTCATTGACAAAAGTATTAGTGCCTATTTTAGAGCTATTAGAAGAAAAAGCTGAAATTGTGGCTCTTATTAAGCCACAATTTGAAGCAGGTAGAGAACAGGTAGAAAAACACGGGGTAGTTAAAAATCCAAAAGTTCATGAGGCAGTTATACATCAAATATGGAATTATGCGAAATCTTTAAACTTAGGTATTAGAGGGCTTAGTTTTTCACCTATTAAAGGACCAGAAGGAAATATTGAATATTTGATTCATTTACAAAAGCAAGGAGAAGATATTCTACTAGACCAAGAGTCAAGTATTAGAAGTATTGTTGAGGCATCACATAATAGCTTATAAATGGGGGGATAAGGATTGAAACACATAGGCATTATACCAAATCTATTTAAAGATAAAGATTTAAAGATGACTTTTCAGATTGCAAGTTGGTTCAATCAGCGAGGGATTAAACCTTATCTAGCAAAGGAAATAGCACATAAAATAGAAGCTAAAACAGTTGCCGTAGCAGAAGAAGAACTTTATGAATTTTGTGATGGACTTATTGTAATAGGAGGAGATGGAACCATTCTGGGCGTGGCTGAAGCGGCTAGTATGAGAGAGATTCCTATATTAGGTATTAATTTAGGGCGTTTAGGTTTTCTGGCAGATATCGAGCCTTATGAACTTGAAGAAGCTTTAGAAAAATTGATTTTAAAACAATATACAATTGAAGAACGCATGATGCTTAGAGCAACAATTATTGGGTCAGATGGTAGCAAGCACGTTTTCCATGCTCTTAATGATGTAAATGTCACAAGAGGTAGTTTTTCTAGGCTGGTAGAGTTTGAAATATGTATTAATGATGAGTTAAGTGATATCTATCCGGCAGATGGTGTCATTGTAGCAACGCCAACTGGGTCTACAGCGTATAATTTATCAGCTGGGGGACCGATTATGGTACCCCAGGCAAGTGCTTATGTTGTGACACCAATATGTCCACATACTATTTATTCAAAGTCTGTTATTTTGTGTGACAAAGATAAGGTACGCATTAAAACATTAGAAGAAACCGAAGATATGGCCCTTAGTCTAGATGGTAAGTTGAAAATGTATTTAACCTCTCAAGATGAAGTGTATATTGAACGTTCGCCCTATGTAGCTAAATTGATTAAGATATCAAATAGAAAATTCTTTGAAATTTTGCGGGAGAAGATAGTAGAGAGGAGAAGATAGCAGTGGGAATGAAAGAACAACGTCAGTCGAAAATACTGAGTTTAATTCAAAAAAATGAGATTGGAACACAAGAAGATTTAGCAACTTCATTACTTAATGAAGGCTTTAATGTGACACAAGCAACGGTTTCACGTGACATTCGTGAGTTAAAGCTTACTAAAGTATCAACTAGAACAGGTGCACAAAAATATGTTGCATTATCTAATGTAGAACAACAAGTATCTGAAAAGGTAATAAGAGTTTTTAAAGATGCTTTTGTAAGTATTGATTATGCAGGAAATACAATTGTGATTCGCACATTGGTAGGAATGGGAAATGCAGTTGCAGCGGCTATTGATGCTTTTAATATTCAAGAGATTATTGGTACATTAGCTGGAGATGATACCATCTTTTGTCTTGTAAAACATGAAGAACATATCCAAGCAGTAATGGAACAATTCAAAGAAATATTAAATGATTAAAAGGGAGGTGCATAGAGATGCTCACCTATATGAAAGTAAAGAATGTGGCACTTATAGAAGAAGTAGAACTGTTTCTTAGTCCGAATCTTAATATTTTTAGTGGAGAAACAGGAGCTGGTAAATCTATGCTGATTGACTCCATTCAATTTGCCATTGGTAATCGTAGTTCTAAACAAATGATTAGAAAAGGTGAAGATATGGCAAGCGTCACTTTGTGTTTTGAGGATGAATTAGGTTTAGGCCTTAGGTATCTTGAAAGTAATGAAATCCCTTATGAAGAAAGAGAGATTATCCTTGAGCGTGTCATCTATCAATCAGGTCGTACCCTTTATAAAATTAATGGAGTGATTTCAACTAGACAGATAGTAAAAGGTTTATCCGAAATTCTAATTGATGTACATGGACAGCATGAACCACAATCTTTATTAGATATTTCGAGTCATATTAGACTTCTAGATAGCTTTGGAGGAAAAGATTTCTTAGAAAAGAAGGAAGTTTATCATTCTCTGTATGAGAAATGGCAAGAAGTGAGACAAGCTCTTGCAAAGATAGGAGATAATGACCGAAAGAAATTGCAGTTACGTGATATGCTTACCTATCAGATACAAGAGATTGCAAGTGCAAAGCTTAAAGTAGGAGAAGAGGAAGCATTAAAAGAGCAATATGACGTCCTTTCACATGCGGAAAAGATTATGATGCAATGCCAAAAATCCTATGATTTTCTTGATGGAGATACAGAAGTAAGTGCCACATTAATGTTAGGTAAGGCTATTCATGCCCTTCAAGATATTAGCGATATTACAAGTGAAATAAGCGCTTTGTATAGTCAATTCTTATCCATTCAAGCAGAACTTCAAGATGCAACTTATCAAATTAGACGTTTTGCAGATGAAGTAGAATATTCTCCCGAACTTTTATTAGAAATACAAAATCGTTTAGACCTTATTTACCGTCTAAAACAAAAGTATGGGGGAAGTATAGAGGAAATATTAGCTTACAAAGCAGAATGTGAAAAAGAGCTTGCAGAATTAGAAGATGGCGAACAAAATAAAGAAAAATTAGAAGCACAGAGTATCGCCTTAAAAGAAGAGTTAAATGAACTTGCGAGAATACTCTCTGAAGATAGAAAGAAGATTGCACATAAGATTGAAGCCGCTATTGATGCACACTTACATGATCTTCAAATGCCACATGCTAAATTTGAAGTAGCTATTGATGACTTAGAGACTTTTAATAGCCTAGGTAAAAATGATGTAGAATTTTTAATTCGTACCAATTTAGGAGAAGATGTACATCCACTATCTAAGATTGCCTCAGGAGGAGAAATCTCTAGAGTTATGCTAGCGATTAAAACCGTATTATTTTTAGGAGATACGATTAATACTGTTATTTTTGATGAAATTGATACAGGAATTAGTGGACTTGCAGCACAAAAGGTAGCAGAAAAGCTAGCGCTTATTGCAAAAGATAGACAAGTACTTTGTATTACACACTTGCCACAAATTGCTGCTATGGGAGATGCGCATTATCTTATTGAAAAATGTGCAACAGATAACAAAACAACGACACATTTAAAATGCCTTGAACTTCAAGCTATACATGAAGAACTTTGCCGTTTAATGGGGGGCATTGTTTCAGAAAGTACACTTCAAAGTGCAGCTGAATTAAAAAATAGAGCTGTTAACTATAAAAAACAATTAATCTAGTGGTGGAAGATAGCATACAAGAAAAGCATAGAGATTAAAACAAATATTTTGTATCTAAGTATTATAAATGAATAAAATAAATAGTAGTATAACCTATTAAGTAAGATGTATAAAAGAGGTTATAGAATCCTTAAAAGATGATTTCTATATGATGTAGAAATCATCTTTTTTATGTTCAAAGAAAGTCTTTGCTGGCTATTTAATCCGATATTTTGAGAAAGAGAAGTGATCGTATCTAGGTATTGTATAAATACTTGAAGAAAAGGATATTTTAATTAGTAGAGTGTTAAATAGTAGGGGATTTTCAAATTGAAAGAACATAGGAAGTGAAATTATGAGGAATAAAAAGCGTAAGCACATGCTTGCTTGGTGTGTGTTTTTATTTATATGCATGTTACTTGCCACACCCTTTGTGGTTTCAAATTTTTTTCTACCTTCAGAGATTAAGTTAATTGTTGGCGAAGAACATCTTTTTAATTTTGATATTCCTTTAAAAGCAAGTATTTTAAAGGATAGTAGTGTCATTATAAAAGATGCGAAGGAACAGTTTATTGAAACGAATACAATTAATTTAAATAAACCTTTATATGTCACGATGGAGGAAGAAGGTTCAACAGATGTAACGCTTTCCTTTATGGGGTTAATTCCTTTAAAGACTGTATCTGTACAAGCTCTACCCTATCAGACGTTAATTCCATGTGGCGATGTGGTAGGCATTAAAGTAGATACAAAAGGTGTATTAGTTCTAGGGGTCGGTGAGTTTGAATCAGAGGACCATTTAGTATCTCCATGTAAAGGCATTATTGAAGTAGGAGATCAAATTTTAGCATGCAATGGTAATAAAATTGAAACCAAAGAAGACTTTAGGAATTATATTGAAGCAAGTGATGCGTCTAATCTAGTACTAGATATTCTGCATAAGGGAGAAGAGAAAAAAGTAACTATAACACCTTGTCTTTCTAAATCAGAAAACGAATATAAAATAGGCTTGTGGATTAAAGATAGTACCCAGGGCATTGGAACGATTACGTATATCAATCCTCAAAATGGTCATTTTGGTGCATTAGGTCATGGTATTACCGATACACAAACACATATTTTGACGCCGATTCGAACAGGGGAAATTATGAAGGTGTTTATAACACGTATTACCAAGGGCGCAAAAGGAATGCCGGGAGAGCTAAGTGGTGTTATTGATTATGACACATCTAGTCAGCTAGGTACGATTACAATGAATCATGCTTTAGGCATTTATGGTGAAGTTGATGAAGAATTTATTAAAGCACAAACTAATGAGCCACTTCCGATAGCTTTCCAAGATGAGGTACATGAAGGAAAAGCTACTGTAATGGTGGACTTAACAGGGGATGGAATTAAAGAGTATGAGGTAGAAATTCAAAAAGTTTCTAAGTATAGTACAGAACCTTCAAAAGGTCTGGTCATAAAAATTGTAGATAAAGAACTTTTGAAGCTAACAAATGGCATTATTCAAGGAATGAGTGGAAGTCCTATTATACAAGATGGAAAAATTATTGGGGCAGTTACTCATGTATTTGTCAATGACCCTACAAAAGGCTATGGTATATTTATTGAAAATATGTTGAGCAATTACTAATACTTTTTACTAATAAAAGCATGATAAAGAAAAAAATTAGAAATAAATGTAAATTAAAAATAAAAATAACAAAATTTGGTATTGTATTTTATCGTATAATTTTATATAATAACGTTAGTCAGAAAATTAAAAATAAAAATAATTTACGGGGGGATTATTGTTGTTGAATCAAAAAATGAGAATATTAATAGCGGATGATAATAAAGATTTTTCAGATATTTTAATGGAATTTATCAATAGACAAGAGGATATGGAGGTTATCGATGTAGCAGGTAATGGGGAAGAAGCTTGTTCAATGATTAGAGAATCACAACCGGATATTGTTATCTTAGATGTTATTATGCCTTATTTAGATGGTATCGGTGTATTAGAACGAATAGCCACCATGAATTTAGAAAAGCGACCTCTTTTTGTAATGCTTTCTGCAGTAGGACAAGACAAAATTACAGAAAGAGCTTTGTCACTTGGTGCAGAGTATTACATCGTAAAACCTTTTGATATGGATACACTTGTAAATCGTATTAGACAACTTAAAAATATGGCACTTGGTGGAAACAATAATATTGTTGCATCATCTACTGCAGTAAATCCAACAAGTAGTTCGAATCAATTATTAGCTAAACCTAAAAGTGCACCATCTCCTCATAATCTTGAAACTCAAGTAACACAAGTGATTCATGAAATCGGGGTACCTGCACATATTAAAGGATATCAATATTTAAGAGATGCGATTATTATGGTTATTAATGATATGGATATTTTAAATTCTATTACTAAACAGCTTTATCCATCTATTGCCAAACAATATAACACAACTCCAAGCCGTGTAGAGCGTGCTATTCGTCATGCCATAGAAGTAGCTTGGAGCCGTGGAAAGATGGATACCATTGATATGCTATTTGGTTATACTGTAAATAATGGCAAAGGCAAACCCACAAATTCAGAGTTCATTGCGTTAATCGCTGACAGATTACGCCTTGAAATGCAAGTGGGGTAAAGGATGAGTATCAAGGGTTTGCTTAGAATGATGTTTAGAGAAAATAGACCAATAAACTGCTAAAAATCGGCTATAAAGCCGATAAACAGTTTTAAAACTGATCAAAAAGGTCCTAATATTATAAGTTTTTCAACCTATAATATTAGGACCTTTTTGATGTAAAATTTATTAAAATAAATATAGTTTTTATAGAAAACTATATTACAAAGGTTAATCAGATATATAATATAAGAAGAACAAAAGACTTAATTGAAGCTAGTTTATTTAATAAACCCTATCTACTATTTACTGTATCATTCTTGTTTTTTACTGGAACACCATCTAGTCCTAAAAGTAACGTGATTGCTAAAATGCATATAAATCCAATATAATCATAAATCATAAAACTAGTATGAAATAGAAAATAAGAAATTATGGCCGAAGAAACTGGCTCTATGGTAGCAAGCATATTGGCCCTTCCACCACCAATATACCCCACTCCAATAGAATATAGTAAAAAGGCTATTACTGTTCCAAATATAATTAATAGGGCAAACTGAAATATAGCATCCATGGAAATGTTACTATATTTACCAATTGGGTTAGAGTAAATACTTAAAAATAGGCCTCCAAATATCATAGCCCATGTCAATACCACAGATGCCCCATAGATTTTCATTAGCTTTACTGGATAAACAGAATAAAAAGCAAGTGATACTGCACCAATTAATCCCCAAATTAAAGCCTGTGGAGAAAGTGCTAAAGACTCTAAGCTTCCATGAGTTCCAATAAAAAATGTACCTGTTACTGCCAAAATAGTACAAATCATTTCAATCTTACTTGGCTTCTTTTTACTGATTACAATTCCAGAGATAATAATGACTACTGGCGATAAATACTGAAGAATGGTTGCTGTTGCTGCATTAGAAGCAGAAATTGCAGCAAAATAGGAAAATTGCATGATTGCATTGCCCAAAATAGAAAACAATATAATCTGTAGCAGATGTTTCTTATTATAAAAAATTCTAAATAAAGCTTTGCCATTTTTGATCAGACTAATGATCATAAATATAATACCAGCTATATTAATTCTTACTGTAACAATCCAAAGTGGATCAAAGTGCATATTCTGAGATAATACCTGCCCAACTGTTCCACTAAATGCCCACATAACCGCTGCTATAATAACAAGCAAAATGCCATTTTTAGTTTCATTTCTTAACTGACTATCCATTTTCTCCCCTTCTTGACTTTGAGTAAAATATAATGTATCACAAAAATTTTTATTATTGTAACATATGTTGGCAACAGTGGGAATATTGATTTACGATATTTCGACAAACTTTTTAGCGTATGGTTTAAGAAATGAGCATGAAGAAGTAGAGCAGTATAGTATCATTAATAACTATAAAGTAAAGATGAAATTTAGTTACCTGTCATATATCAAAGGAAAAATTTAAGGGATACAAGTAAAGGCGGTAGTCGATAAGGCTATGATTTTTTAAAACATCTGAAAAGTATGTGAATTAAAACTTGTTTTGTTATAATAATAGGGAAAAGATTAATTTAGTATGGGGGAGAAATATTATTAAAGCAAATTAGAGATTGTTTTGGAGATAAGATAATAGGGTTAGATAAGGTGACTATGTTTTATAGGATGTGCAACCTGAAGATTGATGAAAAATATAAGGAGTAAAAAGGACATGGATAAAGTAGTAGGATTTGATGTTCAACTTATTATGGACTTAATATTTCAAGGGGTTAATACGGCTCTTTTAATAGCCGTATAGGTTATTATTATTAGATTGGGATTATTAGGGATTAAGGCATTAAAGATATACATAAAGAAGAATAGTTAGGATCAATCGTTGTTAAGTAAAAATAAAATAGATACAAGAATTGAATATAAAGAAAAGCTTTTGCTAAATGTGGGGAATAAGGAGATATATGGGGTGATAATATGTTAGGA
>JAHLFQ010000019.1 GCA_018883705.1 Candidatus Cellulosilyticum pullistercoris | reverse complement strand
CAAACCAGCTCCCCGACTATGAAATTATCAAACATCGCCCTTTTAGAGCACCACATCATACGATCTCTCATTTAGGTTTAACAGGTGGTGGCATCCATCCTAAACCCGGCGAGATTAGTTTAGCTCACCTTGGTGTACTTTTCTTAGATGAATTACTAGAATTTAATAAACAATCATTAGAAATGCTTAGACAACCCTTAGAATCACATAGTATCACATTGTCTAGATCTCAAATGAGTCTCACTTATCCTGCACGTTTTCTATTTTTATCTGCAAGTAATCCTTGTCCTTGTGGTTACTATCCAGATACCTCTAGATGTTCCTGTTCACTACAAAGTATTAAAAAATATCTTTCTAAACTTTCGGCTCCTCTTATTGATCGCGTAGATATACATTTAGAGACACATGTACCAACACTAAAGGAGCTAGAAGCTGAAGAAACCCTTTCTTCTGGAGATATGATTAAGCTCGTATTAAAAGCTCATCAAAAGCAAAACGATCGATTTCACGGTACAACCATTCAATATAATAGCCAAATTCCAACCCAACTTCTTAGTACCTATTGCCCTATCACACCTAATGCTAAAACTTTACTTAATGAATGGTTTGAAACAACTAATGTCAGTATTAGAGTCTATGATAAAATTTTACGTTTGGCACGCACTATTGCTGATGTAGATGATTATGACGTCATTGATACTCCTCAAATAGCTGAAGCCATTCATTATCGCTTATTAGATCGCCAATTTTGGATATAAAAAAAGAGTTATTCTACTTAGAATAACTCTTTTACTTTTTTAACCGTTTTATATTTTCTAATTCTGTAATAAATTCATCAATACACATAAACTGTTTATAGACAGAGGCAAATCTAATATATGAGACCTCATCAATTTCCTTAAGATGGTTCATAGCAATTTCACCAATCTGGGTAGCAGAAATCTCTTTTATCTCATAATTTAGTATTTGTGTCTCTATGGCATCCACTATATCCGTAATCTCTTCAATAGATATATTTCTTTTATTACATGCTCTTAAAATGCCTTTAAAGAGCTTATTTCGATCAAAAACTTCTCTGGTACGATTTTTCTTGATAACAATAAGAGGCATTGTTTCTATTTTTTCATATGTAGTAAAGCGCTTGTTACATTTCTCACATTGTCTTCGTCTTTTAATAGAATCATCCTCATTTACAGGTCTAGAATTAAGTACCTTAGATGTTACATACCCACAATAAGGGCACTTCATAAGCACTTCCTCCTTATATTTTTTATATGTGAAAATTATTGCACTATGTTCCATAAAAGTCAATAGTTCTTCTATTTCTCTCTCTTTTCGCTAAATAATCCCCCCTAATATTAGGATTAGATATATTTTTTCATATGATTGAGTGCGGTTTTTTCTAATCGTGAAACTTGTGCTTGTGAAATCCCAATTTCATTTGCGACTTCCATTTGTGTTTTTCCTGAGAAAAATCTAAGCATTAAGATTTGCTTTTCCCTTTCATTAATACGCTTCATTGCTTCTTTAAGTGCAATATTTTCGAGCCAAATATCGTCTTGATTCTTATCATCGCTTACTTGATCCATAATATATAATGTATCGCTTTCATCATGATAAACAGGTTCAAATAAAGAAATAGGGTCTTGTATGGCATCTAAAGCAAACACGATATCTTCCTTTTTTATGCCTAATTCTGTTGCAATTTCTTGAATGCTCGGCTCTTTCGCATTTTTTCTTGTAAGTTGCTCTTTAGTTTGCAGTGCTTTATATGCCGTATCTCTTAATGATCTGCTCACTCTAATAGCATTATTATCTCTTAAATATCGTCTTATCTCTCCGATAATCATTGGTACAGCATAGGTTGAAAATTTAACATTTTGGCTGACATCAAAATTATCTATTGCCTTAATCAGTCCAATGCAACCTACTTGAAATAAATCATCTACATGTTCACCTCTGTTATTGAAGCGTTGAATGACACTTAGTACCAATCTTAAATTGCCTTTAATATATGCCTCTCTAGCGGTATCATCACCAGATAGTATCTTTTTAAATAAAGCATCTTTCTGTTCATTAGTTAGGATAGGTAATTTTGCAGTATTTACGCCACATATTTCTACTTTATTGATAGCCATCTTTATGCCTCCTAGGAATAATTATTGAGCACATACAAAGTCTATAAATTATGTTCTCCAGAATAGGCATAAATATACAAAAATCTAACTCATTCTATTAATTTCCTTTTTTAATCTAAGTATAATTTTCTTTTCCAACCTTGAAATATAGGATTGAGAAATGCCTAATAAATCAGCCACTTCTTTTTGCGTTTTCTCCTTACCTTGTGGTGTAAATCCAAATCGCAGTTCAACAATTTCTCTTTCGCGATCAGATAATTTTAATAATGCCTGCTTAAGTAGCTTTTTATCTACTTCCTCTTCAATATTGCGATAAATAATATCGGGTTCTGTTCCTAAAATATCAGATAAAAGTAGCTCATTCCCATCCCAATCTACATTAAGCGGTTCATCAATGGATACTTCTGTTTTTAATTTATTCGTTCGACGTAAGAACATTAGAATTTCATTTTCAATACAGCGTGACGCATAGGTCGCTAACTTAATCTTCTTACTTGGTTTAAATGTATTAATTGATTTAATAAGACCAATTGTCCCTATAGAAATAAGGTCTTCCATATGTATCCCTGTATTTTCAAATTTCCTAGCAATATAAACGACAAGTCGCAAGTTACGCTCTATAAGAACCTTCTTAATTTCTTTCATACGTTCCTCATTATCTACACATTCAGAAAGCTGCATAATGAGCTCTTCTTCTTCTTCTCTAGAAAGAGGAGGTGGTAAAACATCACTTCCACCAATATAGTGTACAGGTTGTTTTTTGCCTTTCATCAATCTAAATTGCCACTTGATTAAATAACCTTTTAATTTCTTTTTCCACTTCATTAAATATTTCATGATACCATTGCCTCCTCTAATATAAATTCAGGATGTAAAAGGGCATGATATTGTTTATCAGAAAACAAAGATTCATTAGACATCCCTATCATACAATTAGAAATTACCCTTTCACCTGTTAATCTTTTAATTGTTACTTCATCAACTTTAAATCCCCAAAGGTAACCTGATTTACAGCCTACACTATTAAAGGGAATCAAAACATCAGGTCGACACTTACCATTTACTAGCCCTTCTTCTATTTCTCTTTCACTACTTCTTCTATAGCTTTCAAAGCTTATTCTTTGAGCTTCAGTAAGAACTTCCTTGGCCATCTCATACTCTACAACAATAACTGGTAGATGACTAATAGGCGTATACAGTAAATTTCCCGTATCTAATAGTGCTCTTAATTCACTAGATCTGCCGTGATTCTTTAGCTTAAGTTGATATTCAAAAGCTGGAAAAATAAATCGTCTCCTCAGAAAATAAAAACCGCTGTAAAAAAGACATGCTATCACTAGACCGATACCTATTAACATACCTATTCCTATGAAATGAACACCTTTAGTATAATCACCAAAGGTATACCATATATTAAAAATCAAGCCTCCAAAAACTGCTGAAATCATCATAGACAATATGTATATTTTAAAAAATGCTTTTAATTTGTATGGTTTATAAAGATATAATATAGAACAAGCTGGTATAAATAATGTATACAGCCAGTAAGGAACACACTGTAATATAGGAAAAATAACGAGCATACAATAAAGTATGGCTGCTATCATACCTGCAATAATAATACGCCAATGTTTTATTTTTTTATTGAGAACTAATGTAACACAATAAAAAATCAGACTATCCATGATCCAATTTATTATAAATAGTATATCTATATAAACAGTATACATATACTCTTCCTCACTTCCTTTTGAAATAACACTCTTATTGTACTTAACTTTCTTTACAAATTTTGTAAAAACTAAAGAGCGTATAAAAAAAAAGATACGACAATATCGTATCTTTTTTCATCTACCTTAACGATTTCTTCTTAAGAATTGAGGTATTTCTACTTGAATGTCTTTAATAGGCGCAAATTTGGTTTCTTCCTCATTTACTGCATGATTTGACATGTTCATTTGCGGTTGCATCACTCTTTCTTCTCTTTGAGGTTGAGGAGCTACTTGCGCTTGAACTGGTTTAAAATTATTTAATGAAACATCATGATTTTGAAAATCTGTTGCAATAACAGTGATAATAATTTCTTCACCTAAATTTTCATTAATAGAGGTACCAAATATAATCTCAGCATCAGGGTCAACTGCTTCACGTATGAGACCCATACCAACATTTGCTTCCATAAGCCCAAGTGATTCACCACCACACATATTAACAAGTACACAACGTGCACCATCAATACTTGTATCAAGAAGTGGGCTACTAATTGCAAACTTAACAGCTTCCTCTGCTCTATTTTCACCAGTTGCACGACCAATACCCATATGTGCAACACCTTTATTATTCATAATGGTGCGTACATCGGCAAAGTCAAGGTTAATAATACCTGGATTTGAAATTAAATCTGTAATTCCTTGAACGCCTTGTTGAAGTACATCATCTGCTTTGCTAAATGCATCTACCATGGTTGTTTTTTTATCAATCACTTGTAATATCTTATCATTAGGAATAACCACTAAAGTGTCTACACTTTGCTTAAGCTCAGCAATACCTTTTTCGGCATTAATCATTCTTTTTCTTCCTTCAAAAGAGAATGGTTTTGTGACAACACCTACTGTTAGAATACCTTGTTCTTTTGCAATTCCTGCAATAACAGGTGCAGCTCCAGTACCTGTTCCACCACCCATACCAGCTGTAATAAAGAGCATGTCTGCTCCTTTAATTGCATCTAAAATCTCATCTTTACTTTCTTCTGCTGATTTGGTTCCAATCTCTGGATTAGCACCTGCACCTAATCCTCTTGTCATTTTTTCGCCGATCTGTATTTTAGTAGGTGCCCCAGATCTTGCCAAAGCTTGATGGTCTGTATTAACGGTAATAAACTCTACACCATCTAATCCTTTTTCAATCATACGGTCTACAGCATTATTACCACCGCCACCTACACCAATTACCTTAATTTGTGCACCTTGTAGTTCACTTTCCCATATTTCGAGCACTGTTATTTCCCCCTTTATTCTCTAGTATATTTATTTTATCGCCCTATCCATCTATGTAATAGGTGTTAATGTAGCAACTATTTCACCTTTTCCGTCAGGATGGATGCTTAATTCTCCCATTGTAAATCCATTAACATCATAAATTTGGATAAGTACTTCAATTTTTTTGTCAAAATCTCCTATATCACCCATTATAACATCTAACTTATCAACATACAAGTGAATTTCTTCTATGTTATATAGATCGATTTTATTTACTTTATCAACATAATTATACTTTTCTAAACTTCTTAAAACTTCTACCGCCGTCAGCCAATTATCCTGATTTAATATCGGTAGTGTTTCTTCATTTTTAAAGGAATTAAAGTTTAATCCATCAATGACAGGTAACTTATGGTACTTCTCTTGACTTTGTTCGATAACTTGTCCTTGCTCATTTAAGCAAAGATAAGTTCCTTTAAAACGAACATATGCAAAAGGTGCCTTTTCAACTAGGTCTATCACCACTTTACCAGGAAATTGATATTTTATATTAACTTTTGCGATATAAGGTAGTGCCATGAGCTTATCTTCTGCATCAAAATACGCTAAATCTAGCAAATGTTTTTTCTCTATTCCTGACGCTTCTATAATCTCTTGGACCGAATAATACTTATTATTTTTAACTTCTATATCTTGAATATAAAAAATAGGCATCATAAAAAATAGGAGTGCTAAGATCCCTACTATGATGCCTATATATCTCTTTGTTTTTTTTTTCATTTGTTGATTTTCCAAAGTGCTACTCCCTTTCTTCTATATGTGCCCCTAACTTAGATAAGTCATCTACAATATTTTCATAGCCTCTTTTAATATATCCTATATTTTCTACTGTGGTGCGGCCTTCTGCAGCAAGCCCTGCAAGTACTAGTGCTGCGCCCCCTCTTAAATCTTTTGCAATAACAGAGCAACCTTTTAGCTTATGCCCGCCCCTAATGGTAGCCAGACAATCATCCACTGTTATTTGTGCACCCATTTTAACTAACTCATCTACTATTTTAAAACGTGCTTCAAATAAATTTTCTTTAATCAAAGCCGTTTCATTACATGTACATAGTAATGCCATCATTTGCGACTGCATATCCGTTGGAAAACCAGGATAAGGTTGCGTAATAATATCCACACTTTTTAACTGCTTAGGTGCCGTCATAATCAGCCTGTGTGTTTCATTTACTATTTTACACCCCATCCTCTCAAGTTGATTAGTAATTGCTTCTAGATGACTGTTTTCTACTTTATTTAATATAATAGTTCCCCTTGTTATCGCCGCCGCTACAAGATACGTACCTGCAATGATACGATCTGGAATGACACGATAATGAACACTATTTAATTTTTTTACCCCATCAATAATAATTTTTGATGTACCTGCACCGGTAATTTTAGCACCGCATGCCACTAGGAAATTTTGTAAATCTACAATTTCCGGTTCCATGGCTGGATTATAAATAATAGTACGACCTTCACAACGTGTAGCTGCCAACATAATGTTTTCAGTGGCTCCTACACTTGGAAATTTGAGATTTATTTCAGCGCCTCGAAGGTGCGAAGCTTTACAAGATATCATACCATTTGTTTCTGTGATATCAACATTCATTTTTCTTAATGCCTCAAGATGTAGATCAATCGGTCTAGCACCAAGTTGACAACCTCCTGGCTCACTAATTCTAGCTTCACCACAACGTCCCATTAATGCACCAAGTAATATAATCGAAGAACGCATTTTTTTAACAAGTGCTTCATTTATATCATAATTTTGTAAAGTAGTTGTATCTAGCATAAGCGTTTTTTCTTGCCACTCTACTTTACAACCTAATTCCCTCAATATCTCTATCATGATTTTTACATCTAAGATTTTTGGACAATTTTCAAGGTAGGTTACTTCTTCATTTAATAAAGTTGCTGCAATAATAGGAAGAACTGCATTTTTACTGCCACCTATTTGCAATTCACCTTCAAGACGCTTACCACCTTCAATCACATATTGACTCATTTAAGAGCACCTCCTAGAATAGGTAAGCTTCTATAAAATCATAGTATTCTAGGAAGGTGAAATATGTGACTTTTTCCTTAATTTAGCTTTTCTACACTTGCATAACGAGATATATTTAGTAAAATACCTAGCGTAGCAAGTAATACAACCAGAGCTGTTCCCCCATAACTTACAAGAGGTAGCTGCATCCCTGTAGTTGGAATGGTATTGGTATTAACAGCTACATTAATAATGGCTTGTATTCCTATCATACTGCTAATTCCTACAGCAATAAATGCACCTGTATAATCAGGAGCTCGCATAGCAATTGCCATTCCTCTCATAACAATGACTCCGTAGGCTAACATAAGTAATAATGCACCTACTAAGCCAAGCTCTTCACAAATAACAGCAAAGATAATATCATTATACGGTTCGGGAAGAAATCCCATTTTTTGAACGCCTTGCGCTAATCCTTTTCCAAAAACACCACCAGATCCTACTGCATAAAGTGCTTGAATGGCTTGATAACCATCATCTTGTGGATCACTAAATGGATCGATCCAAGCTCTTACACGGTCTAAGCGATAGCCTTTAAGAATTTTATTGACAACAGGTATATTAGGATCTTCTCCTTTAGGCGTATGAATTGCAAGTTGCCTTACCCCTACTACAAGTAACACCCCTGCAATAACGGCTAAGAAATAATACCATATCTTTGGACTTGCTGAAAAAATAATGACGGCTCCAATTCCAAAAATAACAATTCCTGAGCTTAAGTTACTTCCTAAAACCGTAACGATTAATGTGGGAACAACTACAATAATCCAAGCTTTTATTCTTGTCCATAGTTTATTCATATGACTTCTATTACGAATAATATAGGAAGATACCATTAAAACAACAGCTAACTTAACAAACTCCGAAGGTTGAATTTGTATAGGACCTATTTGAATCCAGCGTTTTGCACCATTTGCTTCAATCCCTATAAATTTAACACTTGTAGCTAAAATTAAAGTGATATAATAAAAAGCTCTCACTAAGGTTCGATTGGTACAAATATGATAATCAAATTTATAAGTAATAAATAACATTGCTGCAATGCCAACAAGCCCTAACATCAATTGTTTTTTTGCAAAGAAAATAGGTGACCAACCTTTGTTTGTACAATAATAAAAACTTGCACTATATACCATTATAACACCAAAGGCTACAATCAAAATAATAATGCCTAATAATATAAAATCTGGAGTAACTTGCTTACTCTTTTTTCTTTTTTTAGTAAGGTTTGTTGTCGCAATCGTCTGCATTCTATCACCCTTCCAAATGATTTACTAATTCTTTAAATAATCTACCTCTTTGTTCATAACTTTCAAACATATCCCAGCTTGCACATGCAGGTGATAAAAGAATGCATTCTTCAGGTTTACTTTCTTCATAGGCTGCTAGAACAGCGTCATCTAATGTATCATACGTTGCATAAGCATGATAACCCTCTGCTACACACGTATTAACAATTTGTTCTTTTGTTTCACCAATGATATAAACCTTCTCAACACGGCCTCTGAATAGTTTAACCCATTCATTAAAGCTAACTTTTTTATCCATCCCACCTGCAATTAACCTGATAGGCTTATTTAAGCTACTAAGCCCTACTAATCCAGCTATAGCTGCATCTGTATTGGTTGCCTTGGAATCATTAAAGAAGTCCACGCCTCGCTTTGTTGTGACATATTCTGTACGATGTTCTACTCCTTTAAAAGTTGTTAAAACCCTCTTAATCATTTCTATTGGCACACCAAATGCGGTTGCAATAGCAATAGCTGCTAGCGCATTTTCAACATTATGAGTCCCTTTAATAAAGAGCTGATCTACTGTACAAACCAGTCTATTAACACCTGTGATATTCTCCCATAATTGTCCTTCTTTTAAATAGGCCCCTCTCTCAGGGATTGTGGTTGTAGAAAAATCAATACAATTAGCCTTGGTATGTTCTTTTGCTTCCTCATAATAAGTATCTTTGATGTTTAAAATTGAATAATCCTCAACTGTTTGATTCGCAAAAATTTGATACTTACAAGCACAATAATTCTCCATCGAACCATGTCTATTGAGATGATCTGGTGTAATATTAAGTAGGGCACTTACTTTTGGATGGAAAGTTGTTGCTGTTTCTAATTGAAAACTACTTACCTCTGCAACAACAATTCCATCAGCTGGAATATGTCCTACTTCTTCACTAAAGGCATTACCAATATTTCCAACAACATAAGTTTTAGGATTAAAACTTCTCATCATTTCACCTACTAGTGTGGTTGTGGTGGTTTTACCATTAGTCCCTGTAATAGCTACAATAGGTGCCTTACAATACCAAGAAGCAAATTCAAATTCCCCTGTTATAGAAATATTAAAATGCCTAGCTTTCTGAATGAGATGAATTTCAGGTGAAACGCCTGGACTTAAAATAATCAAATCATAACTTTCTACGTTAGGCTCATCGCCAAGGGCATATTCAATCCCTTGGCTTTTCATAGCATCAATACTTTCTTGCATGGCTGCCTCCCACTTTTCATAAGGCTTACCATCATAGATGCATACCTTAGCCCCTTTATTTAAAGCAAGTTTTGCAGCACCTATTCCACTTCTTGCGTTTCCTACAACTAAAACTTTTTTCCCATAAAGCTCCACTTTAATTCCTCCTTATAGTGCAATGAGTCCCACTAAGCACATAATAGCTGTGATAATAGAAAAGATTGTAACAACCTTTGTTTCAGGCCAGCCACCTAATTCAAAATGGTGATGAATCGGCGCCATTCTAAATAATCTCTTCTTTGTTCTTTTAAAGTAAGCGACTTGTAAAATAACAGATACATTTTCTGCTACATAAATAATTCCAACAATTAATATAAATAATGGCATTTTAAGTACAAAAGCTATGGCTACAACAAAGCCTCCTAAAGCAAGTGATCCTGTATCTCCCATAAATACTTTTGCAGGATAGCTATTAAACAGTAAGAAACCTAACAAACTTCCTACAGTTGCAGCTGCAATAGGTACTGCTGCACTTTGTATACTCATAGCAACTGCTGCAAAGAAGGTCGCAACGAGTACAGTCACACTAGAAGCTAAACCATCTACACCATCTGTAAGATTAACTGCATTAACAACGGCAAGTACTACAAAGACTAAAAATGGCCAGAAAATGAGTCCCATATCCCAAGTCTTCCCACCTGTGAATGGAATAATGATGGCCGTATCCAGTCCAACATAGCTTGATAATAAATAAGCAAAAATACAAGTTACAATTAACTGAGCAATAATCTTTTGCATAGGTGTCAGTCCAAGTGAACGTTTTTTGACAACCTTAATGTAATCATCTAAGAAGCCAATGACTCCAAATCCAACTGTTACAAACAAGACTGTTTGTACTTCGCGATTTCCCACCACAAAAAATAGTGTAGTTATAATAATACTAGCTAAAATAATAATACCACCCATAGTTGGCGTACCTGCTTTTTTTAAATGAGAATTAGGTCCGTCATCCCTTACATTTTGACCAAATTTCAACTTATGCAATAAGGGAATTGCAAATGGACTAATTACAATATTTAAAAAGAATGCAATAAGTATTGCATAAACTGCTTCATTTTTCATCTTACTTCACCTTTCCTACCTCTTCTATTAGAGCTTCAAAATGCATCCCACGAGATGCCTTTAGTAATACACAATCTTCTTTTTGAATCACATGCATTAAGTTCTCAATAAAAGCTTCTTTTGTTTCAAAATAATGAGCATCTTTTGTACTCTTTCTCTTATAGCCTTCGTAAATGTGCTTTGCAAGGTCACCAATCGCAATAAGTACATCTATAGCCATCTCAGCTGCAAACTGCCCTACTTCTTGATGTAATTTAGGGGCAAACTCTCCCATTTCAAACATATCACCAAGTATAGCTACCTTTCTCCCTTTTGCATCATAATCGCGCAACACTTTAAGTGCTGCTTGCATAGAATCTGGACTTGCATTATACGTATCATCAATAATCGTTAATCCGCTATCAAGTGTTGTAATATGCATGCGCATTTTTGCAGGTTCATAGCTAGCAATGCCATTCATAACTTCCTCTTCTGTTAACCCAAAATGTTCGGCTACTGCAATAGCTGCAAGGGTGTTATATACCATATGCTCACCTAGTGCCTTAATCCGAATTTGATAGGTTTGCTTTGGACTTATTACGGTTGCTAGTGTATATTCTCCTTCACTATGAATGTCTTTTGCCCAATAATCATTCGTTGGCATAAGTCCATAAGAAATAGACTTAACAGGCAAATCATTTAGCGTACTTAATAGATCATTATCACCATTAATAACTAGTAATCCCTCTTCATGAAGTCCATCGAGTATCTCTAGCTTTGCCTTTAAAATTCCTTCTCTACTACCTAGATTCTCAATATGAGAGGTTCCTACGTTGGTTATGACTGCTACATCTGGTAATGCGCTGCATGTCAAGTTATGAATCTCACCAAAGTGATTCATTCCCATTTCAATAACCGCTGCTTCATGTAAGGTGTTGATATTAAACAATGTAAGGGGAAGACCTATTTCATTATTAAAATTCCCCTCTGTTTTGTGCACATTCCATTTACCACTAAGTACAGCAGAAATCATTTCTTTTGTACTTGTCTTTCCTACACTCCCTGTAATACCAATGACAGGAATTTGAAACTGTTTTCTGTAAAAGCATCCCAAATCAAGTAGTGCCATCTTTGTATCTTTTACTAAAATAGTAGCCATTCTTTCATCTACAACTTCTTCATTCATGGTTAAGGTTGCAATAGCCCCTTTATCATATACACTACCTATAAAATCATGACCGTCAAAACGTTCCCCTTTTAATGGAATAAATAATCCCTTTTCCATATGCTTTCTTGAATCTGTTGTAATATGCTCTATACATAAGGATGAATCATTTGCTAGTGGATTCAAAAGTTTCCCATTAACCGCACCTACGATTTCTTCTATACTTAGTTTCATTATTTTTCCTCCTGTAAATAGGCTTTTACCACTTCACAGTCATCAAAATGAATGATGCGATCTTTTAGTATTTGATAATTTTCATGTCCCTTACCTGCAATTAAAACAACATCATCTTTGTTAGCTTCTTTTAATGCCTCTTGAATAGCTGTTTCCCTGTTTTCAACTTTATCATAATTTACAGTAATCTCTTTAACGCCTACTTCTACTTCATCAAGAATTTGGAAAGGATCTTCTGTTCTTGGATTATCCGATGTAATAATCACATGGTCTGAATATTTTGCAGCAATACGTCCCATAATAGGTCTTTTTGTTCTATCTCTGTCTCCACCACAGCCAAAAACAGTAATGATACGTCCCTTAGCAAATTCTTTAATAGTCGATAAAACATTTTCTAGTCCATCTGGCGTATGTGCATAGTCTACTAAAACACTGTATCCATTCTTAGAAGTAAAAGATTGTACACGCCCAGGTACACCATGTACTTCTTCTAAAGCTTTAATAATATGTGCCATAGGAAGTTCTAAACTTCTTGCTGCTGCAATAACTGCTAGGGTATTATATACTGTAAATTTACCTGGAATAGGTACACTTACTTTAAACTGACCTTCTGGGCAAGATAGCGTATAGGTTACACCTGCTGCTGAAATCATAATGTCACTTGCATGATAATCTGCTGCTTTTTCAATCCCATAAGTTACTAGCTTACAAGTTGCTTCATCTGTAATAGAATCAATATATGGACTATCTACATTTACAATTCCAGTTTCACAACATTTAAAAAGTTTTGCTTTAGCTTTTGCATAATTTTTCATTGTCTTATGAAAGTCTAAGTGATCTTGTGTAAGATTTGTAAAAATACCTACCTTAAACTTAGAACCAAACGTTCTTTTAAGTTCTAAGGCATGAGAAGAAACTTCCATAAGTGCCACATCTACGGATTCATCAGCCATTTTTCTAAAAAGGCGTTGGAGGTCTAATGATTCAGGTGTTGTACGTTCAGCTTTTAAGATTTGCTCACCAATTCGATTTTCAATGGTACCAATGATTCCTACCTTTTTATGATAAGCTTCTAAAAGTTGGCCTAGTAAAAAGGTAATACTTGTTTTACCATTCGTTCCGGTAACCCCCACTAATTCAAATGCCTGAGATGGATTGCCATAGGCATTACTAGCTACTACTGCCATTGCAAGTCTCGTGTCAGCTGTCTGAATAATGGTCACATCTCTATGATTTACTTCTACTGGTTTTTGAACAAGTACTACGTTTGCACCATTTTCTATAGCTGCTTCAACATATTTATGACCATCTGTTTGAAATCCTTCTATAGCAATAAATAACCCACCTTTAGTTTTAATACGTGAGTCATATATAATCTGATCTACTTCTTGATCTATGTTACCTTTTATACATTTGTAATCTAATCCTATTAATAACTCATTTAGTTTCATGGTAACCCTCCTTTAATATCCTTTGTTATTATAGCACGATAGCTTCAGATAAAAAAGCTATCTACTGCGTATATAGGATTATTTTTGTTGTCTTATTCACCGTCTCTCCAGCTAGCGGAAATTGAGAGGTAATTGTTTTTCCTTCCCCTTGAACATCAACTGCAATCCCCACCTCTTGGGCACGTTTCTTAGCTTCTGTAAGGGTTAGTCCCCTAAAATCTGGCACCTCTATTTTTTGTACTTCTTCTTTCTGTAATTCTTCTTCTGAGTAATCAGGTTCAACACCTAAATAAGGAAGGGCATTTGCTAAAATCTCTTTCATAACGGGTCCTGCAATGGTACCACCATAATAAGTCCCTTGAGGTTCATCTATGATAACAAGTGCCATAAGTACGGGGTCCTCTGCTGGTGCAAAAGCTAAGAAGGATGCTGTATATTTACCAGAACCTCTAGGAAGTTTTTGTGATGTGGCAGTTTTTCCACCAATACGATAGCCCGGTATGTAAGCTTTTTTACCGCCTCCTTCTGACACAACACTTTCTAATATTTTCTTTAATCGTTCACTCGTTTCTGTAGATATAATCTGCTCACCTTTATCGTATTCAAAGGTTGTAATTACATTCCCTGCATCATCAATAATCTCTTTTCCAAAATGAGGTGTGACTTTATAACCACCATTAACGGCTGCGGCACCTGCTGAAAGAAGCTGCATAGGTGTAATCTGAAAAGACTGTCCAAAAGACATCGTTGCAAGCTCAACAGGACCAATATTATTTTTATTATGTAAAATACCAACGGCTTCACCCGGTAAATCTATGTTTGTTTTAGACTTAAATCCAAATTTAATCATATAGTCATAAAATTTACTTGCACCTATTCTCTCTGCTACTTCCATAAAAACTGGATTACAAGAGTTCTGTACACCTTGTACAAAAGTTTCAGCTCCATGTGAGCGTGGACTCCTCCAGCATTTAATGGTTCTACCTGCAACGGTTCGACTTCCACTACAATTAAACTGACTATTTTCATCTACTACCCCTTCTTCAAGGCCCATAGCAGAAGTAAATATTTTAAATGTAGATCCAGGCTCATAGGTATCATTAATCGTAAAGTTACGCCACATTTGATTTAAGTAGTTTTGCTTTTCTGTACTAGAATATAACTCCCAACTATTAGCAAGTGCTTCATCATTAATGGTAAAAGGATCATTTAAATTAAAGTCAGGCTTTGTAGCTAAGGCATAAATCTCACCATTTTGTGGATTCATCATAATAATAGCGCCTCGTTTAGCTCCTTTCATCTCTACTGCCTTTTCAATCGCTTGTTCTGCATATTCTTGAAGGGTTAAATCAAGTGTTGTAACCAAATGATTACCATTAATAGGATCTATACGTACTTCAACTTCTTCTTCTCGTCTTTGGCCTTTACCATTTGTCTCCATAAGTATCTTACCTGGTGTACCTTTTAAATAGCTATCATATTTAACCTCTAGTCCTATAATCCCCTGATTGTCTTTCCCTACAAAACCTAATGTCTGTGAAGCAAGAGTATTAAAAGGATAATATCTTTTAGAGTCTTCATCCACCTTTACCCCCGGTAAATCAAGTGCCCTAATCTCATCTGCAATTTGCTTATCTACCTTTGTTGCAATACGTACAAATGCGACTACCTTAGTTACCTTTTTGTAAACTTCTTCATAGTCCATATTAAGATGTTCCGATAGCACCTTTGCAACACGCTCGGGGTCTTCTACCTGAGCATGGACAACTCCAATTGTAGCTACCGAGGCACTCTTTGCAAGTACGTTTAGATTCCTATCATAGATGTTCCCTCTAGTTGGTGCAATCGTACGATTTCTTGTTTGTTGCTCTTTAGCAAGTGTTTGTAATTTTTGACCTTCAACAATCTGCACATAGCCTAATCTAGTACCCATCATGAGAATGCCTGCTATGAAGCCTATCATTAAAATAAATATTCTTCTCTTAAGTCGAAGAGAAACCTGATTTTGCATAAAAAAACTCCTCCCTTTAAAGTTGTCTTACCTAAAGTTTATTTTAAAGGAGGAGTCATTATGCTATTATTCACTTGTTTGTACAATTATTTTGTTATTTTTTTCGATTTTTAAACCTGCATCTGGAATTTGACTTGTAATGATGCCACTTCCACTTCCTTCAATCGTAAAGGTTCCTTCAACAAGAGCCGTAGCTTCTTTGATTGTTTTTCCTGTTAAATCGGGTACTTCACTAAGCGAGCCAGGATCACTAGTTGTTGTATATAATTTAACACTATCTCCTTTACCCCATACATCGCTAGACTTAGGATATTGTTCATTTACCTGAATACCATTTCCTAAAACTTCATAACTAAAGCCTTTTGCTTGTAAGAGACTGATTGCATCATAAAGCGTTTTTCCTGCTACTTCAGGTACAATAGCCGTTTTTTCATCTTCTTTTCCACTTGTAGTCGTCGTCTCAATACCAAGATAAGGGAAAATATTTTCCATCATTTCCTTAAAGGCTTTCGTAGGTACTCCTGTATGCTCTGGTAAATTATCAAAAACGATTAATGCTACAACTTGTGGATTTTCAACTGGTGCAAATCCCATAAAGGAAACAACATAGTTATTAGGATCCCTAGTCGTGGTTCCTTCTATAAACTTTTGTCCTGTTCCTGTCTTTCCACCGATGCTATATCCTGGAATAGATGCTGTTGTACCCGTTCCACCCTCATCTACAACTTTTTTCAAATCTACTCTTACCGCATCAGCTACACTAGAGGAAATAACTTGCCTTCTTGTTACACTATTATGGGTTAATAAACTTTCTCCATTGGAACTTGTGATTTCTGATACCACATAAGGCTCCATCAGATAACCACCATTTATAACTGTTGAAAAAGCTGTAATGAGTTGGATAGGTGTCACTGTAAAAGTCTGTCCAATAGATGAAGTTGCTCTTTCTACAGGTCCAAATGAAGTATGTAAAATACCTGTTTCTTCTCCAGCAAGTTCAATACCTGTTTTCTCACCAAATCCATAGCGATTAATATATTCCTTAAAGGTATCATAATCAATCTTCTCCGCAATCTCCATCATGGCAACATTACAAGAATTAGCTAAAGCTTCACCTAATGTTTGTACCCCATGCCCTGATGTTTTCCAGCAATGGATAGTACGGTCTGCTACCTGTTTATAACCTACACAATTATAAGTATCTGATTCACTAATGGCACCTTCTTCTAAAGCCATAGCCACTAGTAAAGGTTTAAAAGTGGAACCTGGTTCATAGTTATATTGAATAGCATAGTTTTTCCAAGCAGCTAATAATGCCTCTGTTTTTTCTTCCTGCTTCATATTCACCCAAGTATTAGTTCCTAACTGTACAGACAAGTCATTATACGTATTAGGATCAAAACTTGGATAAGAGTACATACTTAAAATTTTTCCTGTATTAGGTTCCATGATAATAGCACTTGCACTTGTAGGATTATATTCTTTAATGTACTTTTCCATCGTTTCTGAAACATACTGTTGAACGACTTTATCAATGGTTAATGTAATAGTAGCTCCTGCTTTAGGTTCTTGCAGTTCCTTTGTAATAATATCCCCTTGTTGAAACTGCTGATAAACCCTTCCAGCCTGTCCTACTAAGTAATCGTTATATTGTTGTTCTATTCCATATTGGCCTTCGTCATTTTTATTATAAAAACCTAAGAGTTGTGCAGCTAACTCACCGCCTGGATAACTTCGAATATAGGTCTTCTCAACCGTAACACCACCTAATTTTTGTAGCTTTTCGACCTTTTCATCCTCTAACTCTATCTTCTGAGCTAAGGGTAACCACTTAGAAGCAGGGTTGGCCTCCACTTTTTTCTTAATGGCCTCTACAGTTTGTCCTGATAATTCTGTGGCTAGTACTTCATAGGCCTCTGTCAGCTTATCTGATTCCATATTATTTAACATTTCATAAGGACTTAAAATAACGTTATAAGCACGTAAACTTGTTGCTAATGGTCTACCATTTCTATCTTGAATGGTCCCTCTAGGTGCCTCAATACTACGCTCACTTTGTATCATATTGGCAAGTGTTCCTTTTGCATATTCCTCCCCTTTAAAGATGGTAATATCAATGACTTTCCATCCTAGCAACCCCATCATTACACACATACTCATCCCTACAAAAAAGATACGCCCGTTAAGGCGCGTCTTTAGTGGTAGGGTGTTCTTAGGTTTCCTTCTCTTTCGCTTTTCCATGGTGCCCCCCTACTTTTTAATTATATGATGTATAACTTTTTTCAGGTAATTGAATATAAACAATTTGATGAGCAAGTGGCTTTCTCATTCCTAACTCATCTATTGCTTTTTGTTTAATGTATTCTAAATCTAGTTTCTTTGTTATGTCTGCTTCTACTTTAGTAATTGCATTAGCAACTGCAATTTTTTCGTTCTTTAAATCATTCAATTCACTTTGTTTAGTACGTAGTGTGGCATAGCTATTGATATACAACATAGAACATACAAATAGAATAACACCACATACTGTCATCTGCATACCAAAAACTAGATCTGCTTTCTTCTTAGGTGCAACTTTTGTTTTTCGTTTAGTCTCCGACGGTGTAGGTACTTTTAATGGTTCAAGCGGTTCTATATAAGCTCTTGCTGTACTCTCATACTGATAATTATATTTATTTTTACCTTGCTCTGCCATGCTTCACCCCACCCTTTATATCTTTTCTATAATTCTTAACTTAGCACTTCTAGAACGTGGATTTTCCTCCACTTCTTCTGTTGAAGGTAAAATTGGTTTTCTTGTAATCACCTTAGCTATCGGTTTTTTCCCACATACGCAAATAGGCATATTTTTAGGACATGTACAAGGATCCTCTAATTTTTTAAAAGCCTGCTTGACGATACGATCCTCTAAGGAATGGAACGTAATGATACATAATCTTCCGCCTGTATTTAGCTTCTCTACAATGTCATTAATCGTTGGTTCAATAATTTCTAGTTCTCTATTAACTGCAATACGAATGGCTTGAAAAGTCCTTTTAGCTGGATGTGGCCCATCTTTACGTGCACCTTGCGGAATTGCTTTTTTGATAACTTCTACTAACTCATAAGTCGTCTCAATAGGCTTCTTTAATCTTTCTTTTACAATAAATTCTGCCACACGCTTAGCCCAGCGCTCTTCTCCATATTCCTTAATAATATGATACAAATCTTCTTCATCCATATGATTAACTAATTCATAAGCATTATATGAAGCATCTTGATTCATACGCATATCTAGGGGTGCATCATGCATATACGAAAAACCTCTAGAAGGCTCGTCCAGTTGATGTGAGGAAACACCTAAATCAATCAACATACCGTCTACGCCTTCAATGTCTAATTCTTCTAAAACACTTTTTACATCCACAAAATTACTTTTAACCAGACTTACTTTTGGCTGAACACTATTTAATCTCTCTCTAGAAACAGCTAAGGCATTATTATCTTGATCAATTCCTATAAACTGGCCATCTTGATTAAGCAAAGAACATACTACACTTGCATGCCCAGCACCACCTAAAGTACCATCGACATAGATACCATTTGGCTTAATGTTAAGTCCCTCAATACATTCATTTAATAAAACTGATACATGTTCAAATTTCATTTTTATCCTCCAAGTCAAATCTATCTATTTAGTATAGATTTAACACCTATTTAAATCTAACAAGTCTATACTCCCATTCTCCTCTTTAAATACCCAATTCTTCCATTTGGGAAGCAAGTAGCTCTACGTCAATCGCTTCATTATTATAAGTGTTCCATTTCGTTAGGCTCCATACTTCGATCCGATTGCTCATGCCTATAAATACTATGTCTTTTTCAATCTCGGAATATACTCTTAATGAATTAGGGATGAGTATTCTCCCTTGTTTATCAGTTGTACATTCAATAGCACCTGATAGAAAAAATCGAACAAATTTTCTTGCATTAGCATTAGTAAGGGGTAGATTTTTTAGTTTTTGTTCAAAGGTACACCATTCTGGAAGTGTATAAATGAATAAACACCCATCAAGCCCTTTTGTAAGAACAAAGCTTTCTCCAAGCTCTTCCCTATATTTAGAAGGTACAGTAACACGTCCTTTTTCATCTAGGCTATGCTGATACTCCCCAATGAACACCACTTCACCCCACTTCTACCCACTTACATCCATTTTCTTATATTTTATGTGTTTTCACTGGAAAATTCAAGCTTAAATTAAAGAAATTCCATAAAAAAGGGAGTTCATTCGAACTTAACGAATGAACTCCTCATCTTATCATATGTCTAAGAACATTTAGTTTGGCTTAAATCTTTATAATATTTAACAATCTCCTTGTCCAACATCACACTTAGTGAATAAACACTCGATGTCTTACAACCCGCTGGACCTGACATATATAACAATCTGTTTAGGTTATTTTGCATAAATGTAATGCTTTTCTTCATCTCTTTCATATTAATCCCCCTTCAAAATAAAACAAAACATAAAAACAATATCAAAGCTTTATTTATCTCTATATTTAGTATTATAATACACATTTTGGAAGAAAACAACATTTATTCTGATTATTTTTATAATTTATTTTATTAAGTATTTTTTTCGACACACTACAATTCCAATAATTCCCATAATTATGGATATAATGGCAACAATTTGTGAAACAGGGACTTGAATAACCCACAATAAAAGTTGATCTGTTCTTAGTCCTTCTATCCAAAATCGCCCTACACCATAACCTATTAGGTATAAACAAAAAATCTCTCCATAGGCTTTACGATGTTTTCTGTAGCAAAGTAATAAAATGAGAAGTAAGGCATTCCAAGTTGACTCATAAAAAAATGTTGGGTGCACTTGTATATACTCTGCTGCGCCAAACTGACTAAAAGTGGTTACATGATTAAGTACCTCTTCAGATATAGGTAGTTTCGCCTCGCTTTTTAAAATAGCCATTGCAAATAAATTATTGGTATACCCCCCAAAAGCTTCTTTATTAAAGAAATTTCCATAGCGACCAATAGCCTGTCCTAATATCAGTCCATATGTTGCTATATCTGCAAAATGCAAGAACCTTACCTTCTTTTTACGTGTGTAAATGATGGCAACAATAATAGAGGCAATAACAGCACCATAAATCGCAATACCACCTTGTCTAATGTTAAGAATTTGCATTGGATTAGCTTTGTAATACTCCCAATTAAAAATAACAAAATACGTTCTAGCACCTAATAAAGCAAATAAAATATCATATAAAACAAAATCTGTCATAATATCTGGATCGATCTTTTCCTTCTTTGCAATATAACATGCTAAAAGTGTTCCTAGAATAATACCTGATGTTAAAATAATGCCATACCAATAGACCGATAATCCAAATAAATTAAATGCTTCAGAGTTTAACTGAAATGATAATCCTAAATTAGGAAAATAAATATTTGGTATTTCCATAATAACCCTCCTTTTATGTTTATTTGTTTATTATAGGAGATTTGTAGACTTGTGTAAATGTGGCAGTATATTTCTTTTGTATTTTTTTAATACTAATGATACTAACCTGAAAGGAGAATTACTATGTCTAAACGCTATAGACACTATCGTGTAGCTAGTCGCCATCACGCTTGTATGATGTCACCTTTTCATCAATATATGCATGAAATCCAAAAACAACCTATCTTATTATTGGGCATTATCTTTTTACTATTCATGTTTTTCATTAAATGTATCACTTGTCACCGATAAAACTGCATTTTCATGCAGTTTTATTTAATTTGTTGTATTTACTGCCATTATGCGATAAACTATACATGATATAAACATGCTTTTCTTTTGTAGTAGCCACTTTGACGTACAAAAGCTAAGTTTGAGGAAGGATGAAACATATGAAACTTGGAATAGTTGGACTTCCTAATGTAGGAAAAAGTACACTATTTAATGCATTAACAAAAGCAGGGGCAGAATCTGCAAATTATCCATTTTGTACAATTGAACCTAATGTAGGTGTTGTTCCTGTCCCTGACCCTCGATTAGAAGTTTTACGCAAAATGTATAACTCTAAACGTGTTTTACCCGCAGCAATTGAATTCGTAGACATTGCAGGCCTAATTAGAGGTGCTAGTAAAGGTGAAGGATTAGGTAATCAATTCTTATCTCATATTCGTGAAGTAGATGCTATTGTGCAAGTTGTACGTTGTTTTGAAGATGAAAACATTGTACATGTAGATAAAACGGTTGATCCATTACGTGATATTGAAACGATCAATATCGAACTTGCTTTTGCCGATATGGAAATGATTGAAAGAAGAATTGCTAAAAGTCAAAAAGCTGCAAAAGCAGATAAAACCATTGCTGCTGAAGTTGAAATTTTAAAAGAGATTTATAGTACATTAGAATCTGGTAAAGCAGCACGTACTTTACTTGGAGAAGATGATGAAAAAGATACTTTTATTAATTCTCTTGGTCTGATTACTTCTAAACCAATGCTTTATGCTGCTAACATTTGTGAGGATGATTTAATCGGTGGTGTAGAAAATGAATATGTACAACGTGTTCGTGAATTTTCTGCTACTGAAAACTCAGAGACATTTGTTATCTGTGCTAAAATTGAGCAAGAACTTTCAGAACTTGATGAAGAAGAAAAAGCTGCTTTCTTACAAGATTTAGGTTTAACTTCAACAGGTTTTGATCGTCTTGTTGCTGCTAGCTATAAGCTTCTTGGTTTAATTAGTTATTTAACAGCTGGTGAACAAGAAGTACGTGCTTGGACCATTACTGTTGGAACTAAGGCTCCTGGTGCTGCTGGAAAGATTCACTCTGACTTTGAAAGAGGTTTCATTCGTGCAGAAATCGTTAACTTCGATGATTTAGTAGCATGTGGTTCTTATGCTGCTGCTAAAGAAAAAGGACTAGTTCGTCTTGAAGGTAAAGAATATATTGTTCAAGATGGTGATATTATTCTATTTAGATTTAATGTTTAATCTCATTTTCACAAAAATAAACCTTAGCTTCCTAGCTAAGGTTTATTTTTTATTTCTCTATTTTCTTTATTCTTCCATTTGATGATAATCATTTACATCATTATTTTTTTCTGTAGTCACTTTAGATTTTGAGAAGAGATCTGGTACTTTAGAAACAAGTCCAGGAATCATGTCAATGAGCTTTGTGATACTGTCTTGACTACGTACATTAATGAGTTGTGTTGTCCCGTTTTGAATCACAAGCATGGCACTTGGTGATACTTTAGCACCTAATCCACCTGCTCCTGCACCTGTTCCACCATCTACTCTTCTTTCCTTTTCTTTATGTCTTTCAACAAACTTATTACTTGCTGTTGTGCCTGATGCTGCTGCAAAACTCACATCAATAAGTGGCACAAGAATCGTTTGATCAATATGAATAGGCTCTCCAACAACTGTCTTTGTCGTAATAAAACTTTCTAATTGATGCATTAAACTATTTAAATCTTGATTTACTTTATTATCCATCTTTCTTTACCTACCTTTATTTTAATATTAAATGTATAAATGTTCTTACATCCCTTTGTAAATATAGCTGGACAAGGCGTATAACAATTTGCCCTATTCTAAACCTCCCCTTCACCAAAAAACCACCCATTAAGCACTCTTTTTCATAGTCTCCTCGAATAACTCCATGTTGAAAATAGATAGGATATAATAGGGTAAGCTTTGCAATAAGTGCTCCTGTCTCTCCTGGATCACCTGCTCCTACAACCATTTCAAAATCCCACTCTTTTGGTGCCATGACTTTTAGAATACTCCAAATCCCTTTTAGGATGCATCTAACTGCACGATAAGTTAGTGGGTCTAGCAAAATTTCTTTAATACCTGAATCAGGCATTTCTCTGATTTTTTGCTTTGTTTCTTCTTTTACTTTCTCTGCTGACTCTTGAGTGCTATCTTCTATCTCCTTCATTATAGGTGACTTTACCTTTTTCTTAAGCACTTTCTCTTTCTTAACTTGCTTTGTCTCATCAGAAGATGTTTTATCATTTACATTTATCCTGTCACTAAGCACTCTGTTAGTTTGAGTACTCTTTTCATTTTTATTCTTTTGTACTGGCTCTTTATTAAAGCTTTTCATCTGAGGTGAATGCTCTGTTACTTCAACCTCTTCTACCTTGTCTTCATATAGTGTTTTCCAAAATACATCTACTCTATGATGCTTAATTCCATCCTCTAAATGAAACTTTCCCTTGATCCCTTTTAGATATCGAAAATGTATCTCATAAATGAGTTCACCATACTTTTCAACATACGCTTCATAATGAATCGGTGCTAATAAAATGATAGCTAGTCCTGTTATAAGAAGTACGACTCCCCCTAGAAGCGCAAAAAGAATGACTTTTATTATTAACCATAAAATACTCACTATGCACCTCTTCTACTGTTTTAATTCTTCATATGTTTGGGTCTTTTCATTATATATGGCATCAATTAAATTTCTAACGACTTCTAATGCCTGCTGCCTATTCTGGCATAATGCCACCATTGTTGATGTACTATACCAATCACTTAGTTGTTTTGCTTCAATAATCTCAAATAATAACTTGGAGTGGGGAGAGGTACAGACAATATAGGCCTTTCCCTTATAACGATTTTTTTTCTGAATCTCTCGTTTCCTCAGTACATTCCATTTTACTTTATCATCAATCCAGACTGTTCTACTTATCTTCATTTAAAACGCCTTTTCTATACTTTTTCTTTTATACTATTAACCTATTGTTACTATATTATACCATATTCACGACTCTTTTGACTAGAAATTCATTTTACTTCATCTCTCAAGTATTGTATAATACAATCGAAAATTTATATAGAAAGGAACGCTTTATGTATTCAGTAAAAGATTTAATCAATGACCCTATTATTTTAAGGCTACTTCTTTCTCTTATCATTTTGCTTATTACTTTGTTTGCAAAACGTGTACTTAGCCAAGTAGTCATAGGTTTTTTATCTAAAATAAAGATTCGTAACCTCTCTTTAGATACACGTTTATTTGATTGCTTACAAAAACCTATTAACTCCATTTTACTTATTACAGGTATTTATATTGCCTTAGCTGCTTCTCCCTTTGTTTATTATCATGTGCCTACAGAACAAGTTTTAAATTTAGACTTTCTAAATATTAGGCTTAGTATCATCCACATTGGGCTTATTAATAAACTCTATAGCGCACTTTTTGCTGCTATTATTACTTGGATCATTTATGACTCTATCCATCTTTATGAACAATTCTTTACTGAGTTAAATGAAAAACATGCCTTAATAGATAATA
>JAHLFQ010000144.1 GCA_018883705.1 Candidatus Cellulosilyticum pullistercoris | reverse complement strand
TTACTGTCATTAAATCCACAAGAATAGGCCACCTCTGTAATCGGTATCTTCGTTTCTAGAAGTAATTCTGTCGCCTTCTTAATTCTCACATTAAGTAAATATTCTTTAAATCCAAAGCCTGTAGCTTCCTTAAATCGCTTAGAAAAATAAGAGGTGCTCATATTAGTAAACTGTGCCATCTGATCTAATGTAATCTGCTCCTTATAATGCCCTAATATATATCTAGCAGCTTGTTGTATCCACTCATCTGCTTCATTCATTGGTGCTGTAACTGTTAGATCTCTATAGTTTTGATACCTTAAAATAAATACCATGAGTTCATTAAGATATCCTTTAATAAGTAGCTCAGAATAGACATCAGAATTGTTATACTCATTTTCTAATTTCTTAAGTAAGTCTTCAATATACTCTCTACGGTTTTGAGGAATCACCATAAGTGGATAAGCAAAACAAGCCATAACTTCTTCCTTGCCATATCTATTACAAAGTTCCATTAAGTGTGCTTCCGGTAAATAAATAAACATCCTTTCATGAGTTTTGTCAGAGCTATAAGTTGTACGGTGAATTGCACCTTTTTCAATAAGCACTAGATTTCCCTTATGTACATTATAAATAGAATCATTAATAAAAAACTTCCTATCTCCAGAAAATAAGTAATAAATCTCACAGACTTGATGATAATGTGCATCTTTCATTTTAAAAAAAGGTTCTCTCTTATTTCTTTTTACCATTAAGCGATTAACTTTTTCTTCACTCATGAATATACTCCCTCTTAAATTTTTGTTATCTCATAATTACTCTATATTTTCACAAAAAAACTGTAATTTTATTATAATTTCATAAGTAATTTAAGGCAAATACATTTTTTTTATTCTAAAATAAAATAACTATAATGATTAACAATAAAGGAGTCTTTAAAATGGAAATGGAATCAACAACCTTATCAGAAAAAGATAGGGCATTTAGAGAATTTGCTTTGAATGGAAACATGTGGAAAGTTATTTTGTATGTCTGCCTTCCCCTAGCTGTATTTCAACTAGTCAATCATATCTTTAATATTTTAGATACGATGATGGCCTCACATATTAGTGCTGAGGCTGTTTCTGCTGTTGCCTATCTATCTCAAATTCAAAGTATGATTAGTGCACTTGGTACAGGTCTTGCTATGGGAAGTAGTTTAAAAATTAGCGAAGCCTTTGGAGCAGGTGACTATACTCTTGTCAAAAAAAGATTAAGCACCCTTATTACTCTTTGTTTTGGTATTGGTCTTTTAGTCATCTTATTTATGCCTTTTACTCCTGTTTTTCTTAGGATAACAGGAACACCAGAAGCTTTTATTACAATAGGTGCACGTTATTTTGTCATTACACTCCTTGCAACGGTTATTAGCTTTTTTAATAATGTCTATATTGCTATTGAAAGAGCCAGAGGGAACTCTAAGCGCATTATGTATCTTAATACAAGTGTTATTCTATTAAAATTAGCACTTACTGCTATTTTTATTTATGGACTTCATGGAGATATTACCATGATCGCTATTGCTACAGTCATTTCTCAGTTTATGCTCTTTTTATTAGCCATTAAAAATCTGTCTAATAAAAAAGATGTTTTTGGTTTTGACTTAAAAAGTATTTCTTTTACTCAAGTAGTCATATCACCCATGCTTCATGTCTCTTTCCCTGTGATTGTTGAAAAGGTTGCTTTTGCTATGGGAAAAACTGTAATTAATGCCATGAGCAAAAACTATGGTCAACTCACTGTTGGGGCGTTGGGTATTTCCAATAATATTTCAGGTTCAGTAACAACCATACATAACGGTTTTCAAGATGGTGGAGCAGCTATTATTAGCCAAAATATTGGTGGCAATCGCTTAGATCGTGCATTTGATGCCTTTCGAAAAATTTTAATCATTAATATCCTTTGGGGATTTATAGGTTGGCTTTTGCTTGTTTATTTTATTCAAGATATCACTTATCTTTTTGCCAATAGTAGCAATGGATTAGACCCCGTTTTCCAACAAACCATCATTAAAGTTTTTATGTATGATTCTTTCGGAAGCTGTGTTCCTCTTGGGATTAATTCCGCTGTTATGTCACTACTATTTGGTTTTGGCTATACCAAACTTTCTCTTGTTATTAATTTTAGTCGTGTCTTTATTTTTCGCATTCCTGTTTTATGGGCACTTCAGAATTTTACAACCCTTGGGAGCGAAAGTGTGGGCATTGTTATGGCAGTTAGTAATATTGGTGTTGCCCTACTCTCAAGTATTATTTGTTTTTTTGTTATTAGACATATCAAGAAAAAACAAATAATACCATCACAACATGCCGCATAAGAAAGGTTTCTATTTTGAGTTCAGGCATAAAAAAAGTCATCCTTTAGCTAAAGGATGACTTTTTTTGTCTTCATTATCATTTATACTGCATTTAATTTCTTTTCGCCCTTTAATTGAGGTATGGTATAAATCCTAATAATAAGTGGAATTACCATCAGTACCCATACAATAGGTTCTGCTAAGATAATGCCCATATACTTTAAATAAGGGGTTAAATAAATTGCAATAAGTACTTTACCTATAAGTTCAATAAAACTTGATACAATAGGCGTTATATGATCTCCAATACCTTGCAAGGCATTTCTTAATATTGAAATCATAGCAGGTATAAAATAAACAAGAGTATCAATTCTAAGATAAAGAGAAGCTGTCTCTATTACCTCTTTGGTACTTGTAGCTGTTACCAAACGAACCAAAACAGGTGCAATGGTATAACTAGCTACCACTACTAATGCGCACCATATCCATGCAACTAAAATCACTTGCTTTAGGCCTTTTTGAATTCTTGTGATTTCACCAGCACCTAAGTTCTGTCCACAATAAGTTGCCATCGTCATTCCTAATACACCAAAAGGTAGCATAAAGATTTCTGTGATTTTTCTTGCCCCCGTATGTGCAACAATCGTATAGGTTCCTAGCGTATTAATAGCTCCTTGAAGTGCCACTGTGCCTAGTGATACTAAAGACTGCATCATCCCCATAGATAAGCCTGATATGAGAAGTGATTTTTCAAGCTTACTATCTCGAATGAAATCACTTTTTCTTAGATGAAGCATTGGATAGCGTTTCCAAATATACACAAAACACATTATAGCTGCCACACTTTGAGAAATGACTGTGGCATAAGCTGCACCTGCTACTCCTGTATGAAAGCCCAGTATCAATAAATAATCTAACCCAATATTCATTATGGTAGAAAATATTAAAAATATCAGAGGCGTTATGGTATCTCCGATAGCTCTTAAAACACTTGCACATACATTATAAAGCATGGCCGCTGTCATCCCTAGTAAAATCACTCTTATGTATGCTATCCCATCTGTCATCAATGCCTCGGGCATATTAAGTAACCTTAGGATAGGCTCTAGAAAAATAACGCTTATAACTGTTAATAAAAGCGAAATGGCTATACCCAGCTTTAGGGTCCCTCCTAAATCTTTTCTTAACTGCTCTAACTTTTGAGCTCCAAAGTCTCGTGCCACAATGATGGCAAATCCATTTGTTAAGCCTATTAAAAATCCAATAATCAGATTATTAATTGTACTTGTCGCACCTACTGCTGCTAAGGCTTCATCTCCTAAAGTACTTCCTACAATTCGTGTGTCTGCTAAACTATAAAATAGTTGAAAAATATTTCCTATAAAAATAGGAATTGCAAATTGAATAATCAGTTTGCTAGGATTACCTTTCGTTAGGTCTTTCATGCCGTCTTTCACTCCCATATTTTTATCAATCAATAAACTACCATTTCCTATTATAGCACCGAGAAATTCCCATTGTATATCCTAAAATCACTTTATTGCTTCTCATTTATTCATTATTTACTTAATAAAAAGAAGTCATAAAAGGAGATACTCTTATGACTTCTTTTTATTTCTTTTTCTATTTTTCTTCTTGTACCAAATCTATCTCCAAATCACAACCTAAAAGTTCCTTTAGAGAGATCTCTTCTTCCTCTTCTTCATCGTATTGACTACTAATTAATTCTGCTGATGTAATCTCTTCACACATTTTATTAGATTCTACACTTTGTAC
>JAHLFQ010000018.1 GCA_018883705.1 Candidatus Cellulosilyticum pullistercoris | reverse complement strand
GCTACTTCTTCAATCACACGATTTACTTGTTCCTTATCTTGATTAACCTTTGAGATGGCTTCATTCGTTAATAATATTTTTTCTATAATTGCCTCTATGCTCACTGCAATCTTATTAAAAACTTCTTTTGCTGAAGCAACTGCTTCTTTTTCTTCTTCCGAAACACTATTCATTTTTATCATAGCTTCATTAACGGTAGAAGTTTCTACTTCAATACTTGCTACCAAGTTTTTAATCTCATTTGTTGAATTATGACTTTGATCTGCTAACTTACGTATTTCTTCTGCAACAACACCAAAGCCTCTTCCTGCCTCTCCTGCTCTGGCAGCTTCAATCGCTGCATTTAAAGCAAGTAAGTTCGTCTGAGAAGCAATACTTTCTATAGTCTCTACAAATAATGCAATATCCTTCATCTTTTCCATCAATAAAGAAATCATATCGCTTATTTCATGAGTTGCATTATTGGCACTTTGAGCACGTTCTTGTAAGGTTGCAATAGAAACATGACCTTCTTTGTTAACCTTCATCATTTTATTGGTCTCTTCCATAATTAAATGGCAATTATTATACGCTAAAGTAATTTCTTCTGATAAGGTTTCCATAAGCGCCTCACCTGTTTGACTCTGTGCTGCTTGTCTTGTTGCGCCTCCTGCAATCTGTTGCATCATACGACTTATTTCTTCAACGGCACTAATTGCTTCATCAGAATACTGATTAACAGTCCTAGTTGTACTCGTAATGGATTCTACTGTCACAAAAGAACCTTTTACTAACTCTACAAACTCTTCTAGAACACTGGCTATAGAACGGATTAATTTACTAAACATTTTATTGGACTCAAATTCGTTAATCCTTTTAAATAATTTTAAATCTCCCTGTTTCATACTTTCCATAACATCATTATAATTAGAAACAAAGTACTTAAGTGGAAAGATCAATCCGACTAATAATAAAGCATTAGAACATATGGCAACTAACGTAAGTATCACAACTTTACCTACACTTTCAGTCATTAGATACGCCACGGTTACAAAAATCAAAATGCCCAATAGCATGATGCCTGTCGTTACCCATCTATAATTTTTAAATGCTTTATTCATTAGGCTACTCTTATTTTTCATGTAAGTTATCCTCCTTATCATTCATCCATTGTATCTTTATTATATCGTGCTATTTTAGAATTGTCTTCACTATTTTTTCTATTTTGTTAATTATGCAAAAAACAGTAGCTACTTTTCAGTAACTACTGTTTTATCCTTCTTATGATCAAGTGATTCTATTTTATTTAAACTTATTCTTACTTAAGATAATTCTGCCTTTAATCCAATCGCACATTCTAAACGTTTCTTTTGGAGTTCACATCCGATTTCATAAACATGATGAATGTCACCGTGGAAGTTATAAGAGTTGGCTGCACATCCACCACTACAGTAGAATTTTGCCCAACAAGATTTACATTCTTCTTTACTGTACACATTACATTTTTCAAATTTACAACGCATTTCGTGGTTTTGTACACCTTCGAATACTGTTCCCATTTTAAACTCATCTAATCCTACGAATTGGTGACATGGGAATAAATCACCTTCTGGTGTAACAGCTAGGTATTCTGTCCCTGAGCCACAGCCTGCTAAGCGTTTATGAATACATGGACCACCTTCAAGGTCAATCATAAAGTGGAAGAAATTAAAGCCTTCCCCTTTTCTCGTTTTCTCTAACATATATTTTGCAAGTTTTTCGTACTCTGCACAAAGTGGTGCAATATCATCTGGTTTAATTGCATAATCCATCTCATTTGGTGCAACTACTGGTTCTACAGATACTTCATTAAAGCCTTGATCATTGACATGTTTGACATCTTCCATAAAGTCTAAGTTATTGTGTGTAAAAGTTCCACGAATATAGTATTGCTTGTTACCTCTTTTTTCTACTAAACGTTTAAATTTAGGTAAGATCACATCATAACTACTCTTACCGTTAGCAGTAGGTCTCATAAGGTCATTAACTTCTTTACGTCCATCTAAACTAAGTACCACGTTGTACATATTTTCATTTAAATAATCAATAATTTCATCATTTAAAAGAACACCGTTTGTTGTCATCGTAAATCTAAAGTTTTTACCTGTTTCTTTTTCACGTTCTCTAGCATATTCAACTGTTCCTTTAACAACTTCCCAGTTCATAAGTGGTTCTCCACCAAAGAAATCCACTTCAATATTTTTACGGTGTTTAGAATTCTCAATAATAAAGTCTATAGATTTTTTAGCTACTTCAAGGCTCATTAACCCTCTATGTCCATGATACTCACCTTCTCCTGCAAAGCAGTATTTGCACTTTAAGTTACAATCATGAGCAACATGTAAACAAATAGCTTTTACTACAGGTTCTCTTTTAAGGAAAGCAGGAACTAGCGTTTCATACTGATCTTCAGTATAAATCATTCCATTTTCTTTAAGTTCCATCAGTTCATCATAAGCTTCTTCTAGCTCTGATGTCGTAAACTTTTCTGCATACTTATTAATTACTTCTTCTTTTGATAAACTTCCTGCCTCTTCAGCTATGGCATACGTTACATCATCTACTAAATGAATACTACCGCTATGTATGTCCATAACAATATTAGAGTTTTCAAATTTAAATTTATGAATCATTGTCTCTATCCTTTCATTACCTTTCTCTAAAGCATCTATCCCAAAGACCTAAATAAACAAAATAAAAGCAGCGACACAAGGGTCACTGCTGCATTACGAAATTATTTTTCGCAAGCTTGGTTTCCTACAGTACAAGATGTTTTACATGCAGATTGACAAGATGTTTGGCACTCTCCACATCCACCTTTTTTAGCACTATTTGGTAAGTTTTTTGTGTTTAAAGTTTTAATATGTTTCATAATACATTCTCCTCTCATCACAAATCAAAGTTATTATAGCATAGTTTATTCATATTGCATAGTAAATCATTAATAACCAAATTAAATTCTAAATAAGAGTAAAGTATGATCTAGAATGTAATATGTTATTTATTGCCTTTCTAATCCTTTCTTATCTCCTACCACAGTTTACAGAAATCATGCCTGCAATTGTACTTGTAATCAGTACAATAAATGCAATTAAAAAAATCATACTAGGCGCTACATTATTTAGTTTTTCAATGAGTGTACCTAACACTAAGAAAATCATAAAATAAAGAGAACCACCAATAGCGCCCCATTTGTAGCCATTTTTATCATCTATCTTTGCTGTATCAAAGCCGGCTAAAAAAGCCGAAGCAATAATACCCAAGGTGACAATAATGCTTTCAAATTGGTCACCAACTTGGGTGTATGTAAGTAAAATAGATGCAAATAAAATAAAGATTGCTGTTACCACATAAGCCATTACATTTGCTTTTAACATGGTTAGTACTGCAAGTGGCATATCAACCTCTGCTTTCTTATTATGTTTGCTCATGTTCTTTCCTCCCTTTCTATTTGCTAATAATATTTTACGTACAACTTCTCCTAAGTATGATAAAATATTAATATAAAGGGGGAAAATCTATGAAATTAATTGACTTACATGCTCATTCAACTGCTTCAGACGGTACCTTAACACCATCTGAACTCGCTTTATATGCTAAATCTAAAGGTTTGAGCGCTATTGCTCTTACTGATCATGATACAATAGATGGTATTGAAGAATGTCAACAAAAGGGATTAGAAGTTGGTGTGATGGTTATACCTGGAATTGAATTTTCTGCTGATTTTTATGGTAAAGAACTTCATATACTTGGTTATTATTTAGATCCTCATCATCCTCATCTTAAAAAGAAACTTAAAGAACTCATAGAGTCTCGTCAAACAAGAAATCAAGAAATGCTTGATCAATTAGCCGCTCTTGGTTTCCCACTCACTTATGAGTCTCTTTACGAAGACTGTGAGGATTCAACGATTATTACACGTGCTCATATTGCAAATGCCATGTTAAAAAAAGGCTATATTACCGATCGAAAAGAAGCCTTTTCTAACTATATTGGAGATGGTAAACCCGCCTATATCCCTAAAAAACGTTTTACAACTAAAGATTGTATTGATCTTATTCATGAAGCTGGTGGACTAGCTGTTTTGGCACACCCTATGCTTTATGGCTATGATCAAAAAGACGTTACTAACCTAATACGCGGGTTAAATAGTGAAGGTCTAGATGGAGTAGAAT
>JAHLFQ010000143.1 GCA_018883705.1 Candidatus Cellulosilyticum pullistercoris | reverse complement strand
TACTGATAATGGTACAACTGATGGCGGTACAACTGATGGCGGTACAACTGATGGTGGTACAACTGATGGTGGTACAACTGATGGAGAAGAAACCTCTAAGACTCTGATTCATAACTTTACAACTAATGGTAGTGATAGTGATTTCTTTACAATAACTGGTGCTCTTTCTACTATTAAAGGTACTGTAGAATATAATGGTTTAGTTTTAACACAATGTCTCAAAATAGATTCAAAAGCAAATATTAGCTTTACAACAACAGACACATCAAATTTAACCTTAGTCTTTAATTCAGATTTTAATGGAGAAATTAATATAGATGATACAAACTATGCAGTAACTAATGGCGTTCTTACCCTTAGCTTAAATGCAGGTACTCATACTATTAAAAAATCTGTTACAGCAAATCTCTACTATATTGAATTAGCTTATTAACTACAGACCAAGTAGTAGCTAGATTAAACTCTGATTGGAACGGCGATATGAAAGCCTATAATGAGATTTGCTGGCATACTTGCTATGGATATCATTAAACAATCCCCCCGAAAAGTTTAAATAAATCCTTAACTAAAATCCCCGTATTACTTATATGTAATACGGGGATTTTTTATATACCATTTTGGCTATTTCTTCAGGTGCTTCCTGCATTCCAGACTCCAACCACTTAATGTATATATTGCATAATGCACCTGCATAATAATAGAGTTCATAACGTGAATACCTAGATGTAGGTAATACATAAGTATCCATATAATCATTAACCGCATTAATAATGACAGAATACATATTTGAATTAATTAAAATAATCATGAACGGACTATACTGCTTAAAGAACTCAAAACAATGGCAGATGCGTTTAAACTCGGGAAAGCTTCCAATATCCTCACGCTCTCTCGTCTCTTTAATATACTCATTCACAATCTCGTACATATAATCTGAAAGTACTTCTTTTTTTGATTTGTAATACTTATAAAATGTCATTCTTGATACATTCGCCTTTTTCACAAGCTCTGTTATCGTTATGTCGTCAAGTTCTTTGGATTTCATTAACTGAATTAAGGTTTTAGCGATACACATTCTGCTGTATTGATTTCTAGCCGTAAAATTAGTGCCGTCTTCTGATATTCTCATAATCATTACTCCAATATGTTTACAATTTAACCTCTTTTGTAAATTGTATCATAAGGTATCTTATAGTACAATTCGAGATAGTACTAAAAACTCTATATAGATATATACTATGTATAGATAGTAAATATATAAATAATACTTTGGAGGCACCTATGAAATATGGAATAGTTGTTGACTCAGGATGTGATATAACCAGTCTAGGAGCGAAAGCCACTGAAAAAATTGATTTTACTAGAGTGGCTCTCAAACTTGATATTGGTGATCAAGAGTTTGTCGATGATTTTAATCTTGATATAGAAGAATTTATGAAGGCCATGTATGCCTATAAAGGCAAGACGGGAAGCGCAGCACCTAGCCCTCAAGATTGGATTAATGCCTACGAAAAATCAGAATACATTTTTGCTATTACAATTACTGGTACATTATCTGGTAGTTATTCTAGTGCCAAGACAGCTCTAGATATGTTTAAAGAACAATATCCAGACCGAAAGATTCACCTTATAGACTCTAAATCAACTGGCCCTGAAATGACACTTATCGTTAATAAGCTTACAGAATATATGAGTCAAGATATGGATTTTGAAGATATTGTCAAACATATTGATGCGTATTGTAAACGTACCCACCTTTTATTTGTCCTTAAATCCCTTGACAATTTAGTAAAAAATGGACGCATTAGTAAACTTGCAGGTAGTATAGCAGGAATCTTAGGTATTAAAATATTAGGTACGGCTACCCCAGATGGAGACCTTGGCGTACTTCAAAAATGCCGTGGTAAAATGACTGCTTATGACCAATTGATTGAAGAAATGCTTACAAGACAATACAGTGGCGGTAAAGTTACGATTGCTCATTGTTTTGCCTTAGATACAGCTGAATATATTGCTTCTAACCTAAAGAAAAAATTCCCTGATTGTGATATAGAAATCATGCCAACAAGTGGACTTTGTAGCTACTACGCTGAACAAGGTGGCATCCTTGTTGGATTTGAGGTATAAAATAAAAGAAGTGCCTAGTTTCTGCTAGGCACTTCTTTTATTTTTATATACATCTTAACTATTTATTTCTCTAAAACATTAGCATATAAAGAATGATTAAATAAACTAGCTCTGATAGTTCACAAATACATCCTAGTATATCTCCCGTAATCCCATCTATCTTCTTATAAACAGACCTTACAAATAGCTTCACACCTACAACCATTATTAATAAAGTAGGTATTTGAATAGCATATAACATTTGACCTTCCATTAAATAAATACTTCCTAAGTTAATTCCTAACATTAACACAATCACACCGATTAAATAAGAAGTACTTACTTTTCCTATAAAAATGTTACCCATTCCCTTTTCTCTTGGTGTCCTCGTTTTATAACTAGCAACAATCTGCATACTTCTTGCTACGACTGGCATCGTTAAAATTGGCCATAAAATATTTTGTTCTAGTAAACTATTTAGAAAACCTATCTTGAGTAAAAAAACAATTACAATAGCCAGTAAACCATTTGTTCCTAGCCTAGAATCTTTCATAATCTCTAGGATTTTTTCTTTATCTCTATAACTATATAACCCATCAAAACTGTCCCCTAATCCATCTATATGTAAGCCACCTGTCAAGATAACTTCACTAGCTAACACTAACACAGCTGTAATATATGGATTAAATAACGCTAATCCTATTTTAGCTACTAACATATAACAAATTCCTAAAACAAGCCCTACAATAGGAAAATAAATTGTACTCTTATGGAAATCTTCATCCAATCCTACATCTATAGGAATCGGAATGCGTGTCATAAACTGTATAATTCCAATTAATCTTTTCATTTTACCTTCCTTAATCTTTTATTTTACCCCTTTATTTTCATAGGAATACCGCTTACTACAAAATACACTTCATCGCTATTTTCTGCAATCAACTGATTCATTCGTCCAATAATATCTGTATAAATACGCGTTAATTTATTAGCTGCTACGGGACAGAGTCCTATCTCATTAGTAACAATCACAAAATACAAATCTGTTTTTTGAACTGCCTTAATCAGCTTAATAAATTGTTCCTTAATAGAAGCTTCAAGCCTATCCACTTCTAAAGTGCTAATGGTATCATAATCCACATTTTCCTTAAACATAAGATTATTAACCATTAAGGTAACACAATCTAAAATAACAGTTTGATGCGTACTAGCAATCTCCGGTATGACTTTATAAATATTCTCATATACTTCAAAAGTCTCCCACTCACTCGGTCTCATCTCACGATGTTTAGCCACTCTTGCTTTAAACTCTTCATCGAATGGTATACTCGTTGCAATATAAGCTGTCTTATTATTTTGCGCCCTACATAAACTTTCTGCATAGCGGCTCTTTCCTGAACGCGTGCCACCTGTTACTAAAATCAGCTTACTCATATTCTTTATTTCCTCTCACTCTTTTATTCTATCTACTACTTAACAGCCACTCGCCTCTCTTGTCGCCATATGATTAAATAAATAATTAGCTGCCTCTAAAAGCTGAAATACTAAAATACCACCTGAACCTTCACCAAGTCTCATATCAAGATTTAACATAGGCTCCATCCCTAAAAGCTTAGTTGCCTTAATCGTTCCTGGCTCTGCTGAGTAATGTGAGCAAATCATATAATCAGCTGCATGGGGATGTAAATCCTTAGCAAGTAATGCGGCTGCATAAGAAATAAATCCATCTAATACAACAGGTACATGCATAGAAGCCGCTCCCAAAATAGCTCCTGCCATGGCACCGATTTCAAATCCACCTACTTTACTTAGTACATCAATAGGGTCTTCTTTATCCGGTTGATTTAGCTCAATTGCTTTTCTAATAACGCTCACTTTATGCAAAACGCCTTCTGGTGATAACCCTGCTCCTCTACCTGTTACTTCTTTAGGATCACATTCACCTAAAACAGATATAATCGCACTAGAAGGTGTTGTATTAGCAATACCCATTTCACCGATTGCTAATACTTTATACCCTTTCTTTAACGTATTTTGTGCTACCTCTATTCCAATCTCTAGGCATCTAATCGCTTCTGCTCCAGTCATAGCCGCTCCTTTTGCCATATTAGACGTCCCTTTTCTAATTTTATAATCTAGAACGCCTTCAAGCTTTTCATCGCAATTAACACCTACATCTACGGCTACTACATCCGCTCCCATAAATCTTGCTAAAGTTCCTACTGCACAAGTACCACTTGCAAAATTAGGAATTTGAGCTTTTGTAATCCACTGTGGGTCCTTTGCAACCCCTTCTTCATAAACCCCATGATCTCCCGCAAAGGCTATAACGACCTTCTTTGATAAATCATACTGAATGGTTCCATAAATGCCCGCAAGTTGTCTACATAGATCTTCTAGTTTTCCTAGACTTCCTAATGGCTTACTTAATAAATCTAACTTCTGCTGAGCAGCTGTCATTACCCCTTCATCTAAAGCCTCAATCTGCTCAAGTGTGTTTTCTAATAAATTCATAATCATCCCTCTTTTTACCTATATTTTTACTATATTAATTGACATCTTTCTTTTCCCAAATTTTTAGGCTTATTTTTAAAGAAATCACCCAACAAATGAGTGCACCTATTATTAATAATAACATGTTATGTCCTGATAAGTATCTATTAAGACTTTCACTAATTTTTTCTGTTGCTACTACCCCATTGATACTACCGCTCCCAATAAGTATAACTACATAAATTCCCACTAAAATATATCTTGCTTTAATCGTCCCCCACTTAAAAATACAAGGTATCATAACAGATAAATATAAAATAGCTATACTAAACATTAAGATCATATAGAAAGGAAGGCTTAAAACAAACTCTCTCAGATCTTCTTTTCCTATTGCTGCTACTCCTAGAATACTTCCTATGCTAGAAAGAATCGTCATAAAAATAACTAATCCTATGGCATATACATACCTAGAAATACAAATCTCTTTTCGTGTGACTGGTAAAGCTAAATTTAATAAATGCATTTTACTTCGCTCTTCATAAGCTAAAACACCATAGAATCCAACGTAGCAAACTAGTGCTGGCGTAACAATACCAAATCCTATGCCTGTTAATGGCAAACATAATGCTAATAGTATAATCGATAGTAGGGTAGATTTTAATGAAGCTACTAAAAATATAATATCTTTCTTCACAAGTTCCCAAATCATTCTATATGGCCTCCTTACTTGCTAATAGAATCATAATCTCTTCTAGACTTGGCTTCTCATAAACTACTTCTCTGCCAAATAATTCTTCAGCTTGCTTCTTGCTTCTTACAAGTCCTTCAGCTCCTAATTTGCTTATTTTATAGCCTAATAGTTCTTTTTGAATTTCTTTAGGAAAGAGATCTTTAGAACCCTTTACAATACAGTATTCTTCTAATAAAACATTTAGTTCTGTATTTATCATAATCTTCCCATCTTTAATATAAACAATATAGTCTCCAGCTCTTTCTAAATCTGTTGTAATATGTGTTGAATAAAAAATGGTTACTTCTTCACTTTGCATGTGCTCCATTAATACATCTAGTATTTCATTTCTTACCACTGGGTCTAAACCTGCTGTAGGTTCATCTAGTATAATGAGTTTGGGTCTATGAGAAAGTGCCATCACAAGGTCAAATTGTTTTTTCTGTCCAGTAGAAAGTTCTTTGTATTTCTTAGTGAGCTGTAATTGAAATTTCTTACTATAGGTTTCAAATAGCTTTTCATCCCAGCTCGTATAAAAAGGCGCAAACATACGTTTAATATCTTTTAGCTTACTTTCTTCTGGGAAACCCGTTGGCTCTCCTACAAATCCTATGTCTTGTTTTACCTCTTTCCCACTATCTCTTACGTTCATTCCCTCAATTTCTATCTCTCCGCTATCAGGAATTAACATATCCATCATCAGACGCATAGTTGTTGTCTTTCCTGCGCCATTTTCTCCAATAAAACCTGTAATATACCCTTTTTTAATCATAAGTTTCGGGATGTCTAGCTTAAAATCGCCTACTTTTTTCTTTATATCCTTAAATACAACCGCTTCCATCTTTATACCTCTCCATAAATTAATGTGATACGCTCTATCAGGTCTTCTAAATCCATTCCAATATTTTTAACAGAAGTTACTACCTCTTCAAGCTTTTCTTCTATTTGACTGATACGTATCTCTCTAAGTCTTTCCCTATTATCCATTGAAACATAAGTTCCTTTACCTGGCGTGGTTTCTACAAAACCTTCAAGTTCTAGTTCTTCATATGCTCTCTTAACTGTGATAATACTCACTTTAAGTTCCTTAGCTAGTGCTCTAATAGATGGTAAAATACTTCCTTGCTCTAATTTACCTTGTAATATCTGATCTTTTAACTGATTTACAATCTGTTCATAGAGCGGGATAGCACTATCTCCTAAAATAATAATCTCCATGCAGCTACTCCATTCTATTTATGTTTTTAATCTTTCATCTATTGTATTTTTACTAGAAAACAAGAGTTACTATCTGTATATATACGATATATACAGATAGTAACTCTTGTTTTATTTTTTGTCAATCTATTTAGTTATCTTTTTGTTTCTTACAGCACTTTACTTAAAAAGGCTTTTGTACGTTCTTCTTTAGGTGCATCAAAGATCTCCTTTGGGCAACCTTGTTCTATAATTTTTCCTTGATCAATAAAAAGTAATCTGGTCCCTACTTCTTTAGCAAAGCCCATCTCATGGGTTACAATCATCATCGTCATCCCTTCATCTGCTAAATCCTTAATGACTTGAAGTACCTCTTTAACCATTTCTGGGTCAAGAGCTGACGTAGGTTCATCAAATAGCATAACTTCTGGCTTCATGGCAAGCGCCCTTGCAATAGCGATACGTTGCTTTTGCCCTCCTGAAAGATTATTAGGATATTCATTAGCTTTTTCCTTAAGCCCTACTTTTTCTAGAAGTACATAAGCCTCCTTAGTAGCTTCTTCTTTTGAAAGTTTTTTAATCTTCATAGGTGCTAAAGTAATATTTTCAAGGACAGTCATATGTGGAAATAAGTTAAAGTGTTGAAATACCATACCAACTTTTTGACGTACTTCATTAATATCTACTTTGGGATCCGTAATGTCTTCATTATCAATTAAAATCTGACCACTTGTTACTTCCTCCATTTGATTAATACATCGTAAGTAAGTAGATTTACCTGAGCCAGATGGGCCAATAATAACAACTACTTCTCCTTTATCTATATAATCATTAATCCCACGTAATACATCTATGCTTCCAAAACTCTTATATAAATTATTTACTTTTATCATATTGTCCCTCCTATCTACTCTTATTTAATTTCTTTTCAAGTCGTTTCATAAAAAAGGTAAGAATGCTGGTTATAATAAGATAGCATA
>JAHLFQ010000142.1 GCA_018883705.1 Candidatus Cellulosilyticum pullistercoris | reverse complement strand
CCACCCATGTATGGTCTAAGTGCTACTGGAATGTTTACAGAACCATCTGCATTTAAGTTATTTTCAAGGAATGCAATAAGCATTCTTGGTGGTGCAACTACTGTGTTATTTAATGTATGAGCGAAGTATTTACCTTCTTCACCATTAACACGGATTTTAAGACGACGAGCTTGTGCATCACCTAAGTTAGAGCAGCTACCTACTTCAAAGTATTTCTTTTGTCTTGGAGACCAAGCTTCTACGTCAATAGATTTAACTTTAAGGTCTGCAAGATCTCCTGAACAACATTCAAGTGTTCTTACAGGAATATCTAATGAACGGAATAAATCCACTGTATTTTGCCATAATTTTTCAAACCACATTGGGCTTTCCTCTGGTTTACATACAACAATCATTTCTTGTTTTTCGAATTGGTGAATACGGTATACACCTCTTTCTTCAATACCGTGAGCACCTTTTTCTTTTCTAAAGCATGGAGAATAACTTGTAAGCGTTTGTGGAAGAGACGCTTCTGGAAGAATCGTATCAATGAATTTACCAATCATTGAGTGTTCACTTGTACCGATAAGGTATAAGTCTTCACCTTCGATTTTGTACATCATTGCTTCCATTTCATCAAAGCTCATTACGCCAGTAACTACGTTGCTACGAATCATGTATGGAGGAATGCAGTAAGTAAATCCTCTATCAATCATGAAATCTCTTGCATAAGAAATAACTGCTGAATGAAGTCTAGCAATATCTCCCATAAGGTAGTAGAAACCATTACCTGCTACTTTTCTAGCACTATCAAGGTCTAGACCATTGAATTTTTCCATAATTTCTACATGATATGGGATATCAAAATCAGGAACTACTGGTTCACCATATTTTTGTACTTCTACGTTTTCACTATCATCTTTACCGATTGGTACACTTGGATCAATGATGTTTGGAATAGTCATCATGATTTTTTTAATTTTTTCTTCAAGTTCTGCTTCTTTGGCAGATAATGCTTCAAGTCTTTCAGATTCAGCTGTTACTTGTTTTTTAACTTCTTCAGCTTCTTCTTTTTTGCCTTGTCCCATAAGCATACCAATTTGTTTAGAAATTCTATTTCGCTCTGCTCTTAAAGCTTCTGCTTCTTGTTTTACTTTTCTATTTTCTTCATCTAAAGCAATGACTTCATCTACAAGAGGAAGTTTTCTGTCTTGGAATTTGTTTTTGATGTTTTGTTTTACGATTTCTGGATTTTCTCTTACGAATTTTAAATCTAACATGGTAATCCTCCTAAATATTTTCCTTACAACTCCTTGTAAGCCTTATACTTTGCGCAAAAAACATAAAAAAGTCCTTTTGCCTCATAAATAGATAAATATCTTATCTAATTATGGGACGAAAGGACCTTCCGTGTTGCCACCCAAATTGCTAGCCTTAGTAGATTTTTTAGCCACATGCTACCATACTAGCCACTTCATTAGTAGGATAAAGGGTACCAACCTTTCGATTTATCACCGACAGCTCCAAAAGTGGAAAGATTTAACCTTTCACCGATTCTCACCAACCATCGGCTCTCTGAAGAAATTTATAAATCGTAGCTTTTGTCAAACGCCTATTTTGCTTTATGTTTTTTTGCATTTTCTTTATTATATTGTTTTTTTCTATAAGATACAAGTAAAATCTTGTTTTCTTTCAAATAATACCATCTGGTAATTTATTCCTGTAAATGTTGCATGACTTCTAATAAGGAATCACACTTTTTATACAGTAAAGCTTTTATCTCTTCCGTCTCTGGTAAAAGATCTGGCACCATAATCGTTCTTAGTCCTGCTGATGAAGCTGAACGTACGCCATTATGAGAATCTTCTATGGCAATAGCATGCCTTGGCTCCACACCTAATTTTTTACAAGCTGTTAAATAGATTTCTGGATCAGGTTTACTTGCCTTAACCATATCTCCACCTACAATCACTTCAAAATAATCTGCGATTCCTGCACGTTTTAAATGAGAACGTACTTCTTTTTCATAAGTAGAAGAAGCTAAACCAATTTTAATGCCAGCTTCTTTTAAATACTCAAGTAATTCGCATACACCTAACTTAATAGGTAGCCCTTCTTCTTCTACTTGCTTAACAAAAATATCATGAGCTTGTGTATCAAAGTGATTAAAATTAAAGTCTTCGCCAAGTCTTTCTAAGAATATAGCTTGGGTTGCTTTTTTATTGGCTCCAATGCAAGCATGAAGTATACTGTCAATATCACAAATATCCATTGTACTTGCAATCTTTCTCCAGCATTCCATTACTAATCTTTCTGTATCAAAAAGTACACCATCCATATCAAATACAACAGCTTCTATCATATGTCTTTCCTCATTTTCCGTTATTAGTAAACTTTATTTTATTATCCTATAAAATAATGCTTCATGCAACATAAAATAGAACTGTTAATTAAATAAGAAAGTAATGAGTATTATGGCGCATGCTAATTGAACACATCCAATAAACATGCCATATAAAGAAACTGCTTTTCCTTGCCTAATCAAATCCCTTACATTAACTTTAAGCCCAATTGCTGCTAAAGCAATCACTTCAAAATAATTACTTACGCTTTTAAAAATGGCTGAAACACCTGTTGGAATCAAATGAATCGTTGAAATGATACACATCACAAAAAATCCAATGACATACCAAGGTATTTTTACTCTTCCTACCTTAATATCTTCTGTTTCTTTCTTAACATTCTTATTGTCTGATTGATGCTTGAGCTGTCCTAATATAAAGACAACAACCACTAATAAGATGACACGTAAAATCTTAAATAACGTAGCAAGATCCTTAACAGGTTCACTAACCATAGCACCACTAGCTACTACTTGACCAACTGACTGTAAAATCCCACCTGTCATAGCTGACGTTTTTATCGTTTCATGACCATACAATAAATCCGTTACTACTGGGATAATGAACATTAAGAAAATACCCGTTACATTAACCATAGTAATGGCAATTCCTTTTTCTTTATCATCCGCATCAATGACAGGCGCTGTTGCTGCAATGGCTGATGAACCACATACGGCATTTCCACTTGCCATTAAATATCTAAAATTATCACTAAAACCTAGCTTTTTGCCTATGTATAAAGCTGCTACAATGGTCACTGACATTTGTAACATAATAAAGATTAACCCATTCCATCCTAATTCCATTAAAGTAGACATACTAATGGTTCCACCTAAAAGTACAATGGAATAAGCTAGTAAGTCTGATTCTGCAAACTTATAACCTTTTTGAAATACTTCCTGTCCCAAAAACAAATTCCCTACAAACATTCCTAAGAAAATAGCTATCGTTGCTGCACCTAGTTTAGGAATAAATTTTGCTAAAAACAAACTTATTAATCCTATACCAATAGACACGATTAGTCCTGGTAATATTTTTTTTATATCTTTCATCTTAGTCACTTCACTTCTATGTTTATTTATCATTCTTTCCCATATATGGTTTACATCACAATTATAATTAGGGTATGATGATAAATAAAATAAATATATAAAATGGTTATTATCAAATTTTCTAATGATTATGATTTGATACAAAGGAGAAGCATCATGTTTGAAGAGTTAAAAACCTTTATAACTGTTGTTGAATGTAAGAATTTTACTAGAGCAGGGGAACTTCTTCACCTCTCTCAACCAAGTGTTAGTGCGCATGTAAAAAATTTAGAAAATCGTTTTCAAACCATCTTAATTCATCGATCTGTTAAACAAAAAAACATTATTATTACAGAAAGTGGTGAACAGCTTTATCAATACGCAAAGAAAATCTTACAACTTACTGAAGAAATTAGCTTAGACATACATAACAATATTCCAACTCTAAAAGGTCATTTGCGTATTGGCGCCAGCTTAACCATTGGCGAATATATTTTACCTGCTTTCTTGGCTACCTTTTTTGAAAAATATCCAGATATCGAGATGGAAGTATACATTGATAATACATCTGTTATTGCTGAACAAGTCAAATCCTTAGCATTAGACATTGGGCTTATAGAAGGTTCAGCTTCTTCTAATCAATTTGTGCAAGAGTATATTTTAGAAGACCACTTAGTACTAGCACTTCCATACATACCTAATCAAAATTTATCACTAAAAGATAAAAACTTTATCATTAATACTTTAAAAGACTCTCGCTGGATTATTCGCGAAGGTGGTTCTGGTACTAAAGAATATGTAGACTTATTTTTATCAAGCTATGAAATTACCCCTAAACAAATTATGACTATGGGAAGTAATTATGCCATTATTGAATCTGTTAGAAATGGCTTAGGTGTTACCGTTATTTCTCATATTGTAGCTAAACTTCCTGCAAGTCAAAATCAGATTTCTATTTATCCATTAGAGGATCATTTTCGTCGGCACTTCTCATATATTTTGCCAAAGGCTATCCCACCTTCTTATGCTGCAGAATGTTTTATCAATGAACTTAAAAAGTATACGGCTCATCTTTCTTTATAAGATGAGCCATATACTTTTAAAATCTTATCTCTGGATAATAACAAGAAAGACCTAGTTTGCACATCAGTGCACTATCCTCTGGTGAAATCATTTTATCTAAATACTCTTCCTCTGATTGACATGCTTTAGCTATTTCTACATTTTGTTTAACAAGATTAATATCTCTACAAATGTACTGCCATTCATCCGAACGTCCTACAATTTTTGCCGCTGCAATTCCTAGTTTAACAAAGCGATAGATCGAACATAAACCACAGGCATTACTATGAAAAGACTGAGTATAAATAATATCATTTAACTCTACCTCATGTCTGGTTTTAAAATCATTTCCTTCTAAATGTAAGTTGCGCCCTGCACCACTTATGCAGCCACAAATTGCACTTTTTTCGCTACGATGAAATCCTAGACAATTTCCATCTGAGTAACGACATCCATTGCGCATCATAAAAATTTCATATTCTACATCAGGTACAGCTTTAACAATTGCTTCAATTTCTGAGGTCGATAAATCTCTCGGTAAAATAATACGTTTAGCACCTAAATCTCTATAAAATTTCGCAATATCAGAGTTATATACGCCACTTATCGTACTAATTACTACATTGATTCCCAATTTGGTTGCAATCTCTACTAGTTCCGGACACGAAACAATAACACCATCTAGATCAGTAGCTTCCTTAAGCTTTTTCATATAGTTTTCTATATATTCTAGATAGGCCTCAGCATATAAATTGGCATTAAAAGTTACATAAATCATAACTCCTTTTTCTTTAACTTTATTAATAATTTTAATGACTTCTTCTAAGTTATAAGGATTAGCATTTTTTCTAAAACCTGTTAGACGATTAATATCGGCGTAGTCTCCAAATTTTTCACGCCAAGCCTCGTCATAAAAACCAATATAAAACTCACCTGCTCCTGCTTTAATATAATCATCAATATGCTCAGTATTATTAAGTGGTACTAGTGCTTTCATTGTTCTACCTCCCCATCTAGCAAACTATAAATAACACGCATACAATTGACACCTTTTATTTCACAAGACTCATTTTTAAAATAAATGGCTCGTCCTAATTTAAGCCAGGTATGGCCTTCCTCAATAAAATAATGAATTTTATGTGTATTACACTCTTGCTGACAAGGTTCATTAGGTCGAAACTTCTTTTCAATAGGCTGAGAGATTCCTGCCATCTGGCAAATTTGTCCTACCGTCTCATAGCAATAGGGTGTATATAGGGCAATAATAATCCCCTCTGGCTTCTCACTCATATCAATTGACTTATGACTAGGGTCAAATTCTATACTTCCTATATGATAATCTTGAACCAGCTTTTTTAAATAGGTTGTAAAAGCTTTGGGCTTTAGTGTCTGATTAAAATAGTCTTCATATCTTGGGTCTCTATAGTCTTTCATAAAAAGTCTCCCCATATTTAACTTGAGATGACTATAATGTGTATGCAGATACACTAGCATGCCGTAGTCATTGACTGTCACCTCATCTAATACTTCTCTAAGTTCACTGATATATGATTCAATCTTTTTCTTAGCTCTTTCTAAATGCTTTTCTGTAAAAATAGGTAACACCATTGTTAATTTAATATTCTGCTTCTTACATGCTTCTACAAGCAAGTTTATTTCTTTCTTAGACATATTTAAAAAATATTGTCCACAAAAAGAAGAACCAAAATAAATACGTTCACATTTACTAAAGCCTGCCTCTTTACATGCCCTATCTATGAGCTTTTCTACATTTGGTTCTTTTTGATATAGGTCATGCATGATTTCACATAAACTAATACATTCTGTCTTTTGCATTGTTTTGTATAAACCCCTTTCACTTTTCTTACTAGCATAATTGCCTATACCACTTAGAGTGTCCGAGATTTTCCTAATTATTCCTACATCAACCCTTTTATTCTCACTCTTTTCCATCCCTATCTTATACCAACTTAAGTCATTTCCTTATTCTCTCCTACATAAGCTAAAATAAGGCGTTTTACTTCATTTTAAAGCTTTAATGCTCTGATATTACAATTTTGAAGTATTTATACAATCGCTACTGATACAAAATGTATGGTCTTTGTGTAAAAATACTTCATTATAATAAATATATGTATATCACTATTTATTAGCTTATTGAATTTCTATAAATTTATAATCAATTTCTCTATTATATTTGTTTATCCATCTATAAACTTTATCTTTACATTATAAGGTAGCTTTAGACATTTTTTTAAAACTTGAAAAATAGTTATAATTTATTTATGCTATTATTATATAGTAGTTAATCTGCACAAAATATAGAAAGAGGTGATGCTTTTGAAAGATGAATTACTCATTAAATTTAAAGAAGCTTTTTCCGCGGTCATACCTATCACTGCAATCGTTATTGCCCTTTGCTTTACCCTAGTTGATATTCCTATTAATTCAATGATTTTATTTCTTATTGGTACAGTCCTTTTAATAGCAGGTATGATATTTTTTACACTTGGGGCAGATATTTCAATGATGTCCATCGGTCAGTCTATTGGTTCCCACTTAACCAAATCAAGAAATACTTGGTTTATTGCACTTATATGCTTTATACTCGGTGTTGTTATCACCGTGGCCGAACCTGATCTTAGAGTTCTAGCAGATACTGCACCTATTGTTGATACAATGGTACTCATTGTTGCAGTCGCAGTTGGCGTTGGTATATTCCTTGTTGTATCTTTTTTCCGTGTTTATCTTCAAGTAAAACTCGCTTATATCTTAATTGCTATGTATGTCCTTTTATTCGTTCTTGCACTTTCACCACTTATTCCAAATAATTTCGTTGCTATTGCATTTGATTCAGGTGGTGTTACAACAGGTCCTATAACTGTTCCATTTATTATGGCACTTGGTGTCGGTCTTGCATCTGTTAGAGGTGATAAAACCTCCGAAGAAGATAGTTTCGGTCTTGTTGCCCTTTGTTCAATTGGTCCTATTCTTACTGTCCTAATTCTAGGTATTTTTAATGATACCTCTGGTATCACTTCATCTACTTTTGTAGTTCAAGAATATGCGTCTATTAGAGATATATTAGTTGCCTATGTACATGGCTTCGAGATCTATTTTGAAGAAGTTGCTATTGCCATACTTCCTATCATCATTTTCTTTATCATTTTTCAGATTACAGCACTTAAACTTGATAAAAGGAACTTAATAAAAATCTTTGTAGGGATGATTTATACATATGTCGGTC